>NZ_JAKNEQ010000011.1:0-51608 GCF_022137125.1 Streptococcus mitis
AGACACCGCCTTTTCACGGCGGTAACACGGGTTCGAATCCCGTACGGACTATTTTGGAGGATTACCCAAGTCCGGCTGAAGGGAACGGTCTTGAAAACCGTCAGGCGTGTAAAAGCGTGCGTGGGTTCGAATCCCACATCCTCCTTTTCTATTAACGCGGGATGGAGCAGCTCGGTAGCTCGTCGGGCTCATAACCCGAAGGTCGTAGGTTCAAATCCTGCTCCCGCAATAAGGCTCGGTAGCTCAGTTGGTAGAGCAATGGATTGAAGCTCCATGTGTCGGCGGTTCGATTCCGTCTCGCGCCATTTATATATTTTGGAAGGGTAGCGAAGAGGCTAAACGCGGCGGACTGTAAATCCGCTCCTTCGGGTTCGGGGGTTCGAATCCCTCCCCTTCCATTTTACGGGCATAGTTTAAAGGTAGAACTAAGGTCTCCAAAACCTTCAGTGTGGGTTCAATTCCTACTGCCCGTGTTAATAGAATTATGGCGGGTGTGGTGAAGTGGTTAACACACCAGATTGTGGCTCTGGCATGCGTGGGTTCGATCCCCATCACTCGCCTATTTTATATTATTGGGGTATAGCCAAGCGGTAAGGCAAGGGACTTTGACTCCCTCATGCGTTGGTTCGAATCCAGCTACCCCAGTTACTATTTGCCGGCGTGGCGGAATTGGCAGACGCGCTGGACTCAAAATCCAGTGTCCGCAAGGACGTGCCGGTTCGACCCCGGCCGCCGGTATAGTATTAAAGACAAGGTTTTCGGACCTTGTCTTTTTCTTTTATTTGTTGAATTTGTAACGCTGAGTTACTTAAAATTACTAGTTTTATAACAAATCATCTAATTTATCCGCTAATTTTTGTTGCTTGCTTGGATACAAATGAGAGTATGTATCTATTGTTGTAGTTATAGAAGCATGTCCTAATCTTTCTTTTACGACAAGATAATCTTCTCCTTGGTTTATTAGTAGGGAAGCATGTGAATGCCTGAAGTCATGAATTCTTATTTTTTTTAAAGAACTATCTCTTTGTAATATTTTTTTATATTGTTTTTCGATTGAATCCTTAGTTATCGTAATCGGGCTATTTTGAAATATCTGTAGATCATCTAGGTTGGTTGTAAATTCTTTTAATCTTTCATGCTGTGTTTGCCTCCATTCTTCTAGTGTCTCCACTAGTTTGGTGTTCATGATGATTCTTCGGGTTCCAGCTTTTGTCTTTGTACTACTAATGTGTTCTTCACCTTTTTTAACGTATATTGATTTACTTACATGGATTGTATTTGTAGAAAACTCTATGTCCTTCCACGTTAGAGCAAGAGCTTCTCCGAGTCTTAGACCAGTAAAAAATAGAACTGTGAATAGTAATTTTATATTGTATTCATCGTTGCTAAATAGTGTTAAGAAATGCTTAAATTCTTTTACTGTCCAGAAATTTAATTTTACTTTTTCTATGGGTAATTTTTTCAGTAATCCTACGGGATGTTCCTTGTAAAATCCCTTTCTTAATCCAACATCCAGAATTTTCTTTAGTAAAATTATAATTTTATTAATAGTGTTTGGACTTAGCTTCTTTTCTGAGTTTTGAGTATTTTTATCTCTTAGATGTTCTCTGAATTGATAGATATCTTCATAAGTTAATTTAGCTACATCATCAACTTTTTCAAAATAGTTTTTTATATGCCTGTTATAGTTGTTTTCTTGTGTATCTATATAGCTTTGTTTTCTGTTGTTTATTCTATCCTCTTCTTTTAAGAGATCATAAAGGATATCAATTGATATTTTTGAGTTGAAACTTTTTTCTTTAAGTTCGACACTTCGTAAGTATTGTTCGGCCTCCAATGCTTCTTTTTTAGTTTTGAATCCTTTTCTTACAATTCTACGTTGTTTTAGAGATATTGGATTTATACCATTGGAAACATCAACAATCCAAGTTCCGTCTCTACTTTTACGTAAAGCCATAAGCTACGCTTCTTTCTGGAGTTCAATTCCTAATAGTTCTTCTGCGACACTGGCTGGAATTGTACCAATCCTTTTGTTATCGTAGATGTTAAAACCACGATTCACTAATAGTAATTTGCCGGTATGGATAATCTTTCTTGCAGTTCCTGGAGCAAATCCAAGTTCGATAAGGTCATCTTTTGTTACAGTTTTAATCATGTGATCTCCTTTTCTAATTAGATTAACTAAGGGGAGGATTAACTCCCCTTGTATTTTACTTATTTTTGTTTTACATCTACTAAATGGATAGCATCAGCCTTGTAATACATTGTCGTGCTAATCATAGTAGCTTGTAAATTGTCAAATGTAACTGGTACTTCATCCATTGCTTGGATATAGTCATTATCAACCAAGGCATCTGGATTGTCTACTGAGACTTGGGTTGATTTCTTTTTGAATTGTCCATCCTTGATTGTTACATTGTATTTCCAACCAATGATTTTATCGGTATTAAAACGTCTTTCGCTACCATCTCGGTTTTTGATAATTTCTCCGTTTGCATCTGCTCGGACTTCCGTTTCAAATTTTGGAATGACTTCATCCAATTCAAATTTTGTTCCAATGTTATTAAAATTCCAGTCATTTTGTGAAAGCATTTTTGCCATAGTTAATTTCTCCTTTTAATATTTTCTTTGATTGTAGGGATCAAATCCTCTCGTTTAAAGAGTATTGCTCTTTCTATTAATCCACTTGCTAAATCTGGTGGATATTCCATATTGTTGAGTGCGAGATAGTTAGCTTTCTCATACTCATGCAGTAAGTTATTGTCGTATAGAAATTTATACGCTTTTAGAATAGCTCCTGAACCTTTATAGGTAAACCATTCTAATTTTTGTTCTAGTTCTGTTTTTGATTTTGAAATAATGATAGAGACGGGTTTTGAATGGCCTAAAAACTTTTCCCAAGATCTCAAAGGTTTTGAGAAATAGCTATCACTATAGAACCTCACTTTTTCTTTGAGATATCCCTTGGTAAAGTTGAGAAGATCTATTTCTGAATGCAACCATTCTTGAATGAAGTAGTGAGCTTTTTCTTTCCTAAGTTCTAACTCAGTTCTTATCCAATTTTCTATATACCGCTTGCTGATACCGAGCTTCTCAGCTCGTTCTAAGCGTTTATCGTAAATTCTAAGTCTTTCGTCATCATTGGGTTTTCTCAAATATAAGGTCTGGCCGATTGTTTCATCTCCGTAGGTATTGTAGTAGGTGCTTTTTCCATATATAAAGCGTTTCTTCTGACAAATCTTTAGAAGCTGATTAGGAGTGAAATAGGGTGTTTCATTAAAATCATCTATTGCAATATCAATTCGTCTTACTGAAAAATGATTGTAATTGTAGTAGAGGTTGTTCAAAAACTGTCTTTCGGACAGACTATTTGGATCTAATACCATATCTCTATAGAACTCGAGTGCCTGTCCTGACATGACAAGCATGTAGGACGACTCTTTCGCTCCATAGTAGATACGGATATTCCCATAATGAAGCTGGCTATCATAGTTATAGTATTTAAGGCTCCCTTTATTCTCAATAAATAGGTCATAGTCAAGAAATAGAATGTCTTCGATTATTTCTCTTGGCGAAAATTCAGTCTTATCAAACTGAATTTGAATCCAGTCAAATACAGAACGTAAATGTTCATTTTTTGCCATAGATTTTGATTCAACTTTTTGCTTAATTTTGCCACCCTTAAAATCTCCGAAACCCTTGGAAATACTGAATTCTTTCGATGGTACACCTAACTTGCAGAGGGTGGTGTTACTACACACCCTATCGGTCAAAAATGGTCCGTCCGCATCTACGCTCATTTTCGGCTTTCTGCCTCATGGCTCAGCCGAAAACTCGCTATTAGCCGAACCTATTTTTTGACCTCTTGTTAACAAACCCTAGTAAGCCGGTTTGCATCGACTCTTCAATATCTTGGATTTTCTTTTTTAGGTTGGAATTCTCAATTTTTATCAGTCGTATTTCTCGTTTAAATTCCTGTTTCAAGGCGCTCAGTTCATCGTAGAGCTCATCTATTACTTGGTTTAGGGATTCTTGCTCATTATCTGCTAGACTCCCAAATACGGCTTGTATAGCCTCTTTGAGACCTATTTCAAGTTTTAGGTTAGCTAACTTTTGAAATTGTCTAAGGTCTTCGTCTGTAAAGTCATAGGCAACTGTATAACTTAATTGATGAGTTCTTGGATTTCTACTGATAGGAATTTTAATTTTCTTAAATTCCTTGCCACTTATCTCTCTAATCAGTTGAATCCAATTTTTAAGAGTAGAGGTAGAGTTTAGGCCAGAAATTTGATTGACTAACTCTTTATTGGTCATCTTTTTGTGAAACCTCCGAAATTTTCTTGTGCAACTGAAGAGTTTTCTGTGGTATAATTGTTACATAATATGTTTTGATCTTGGAACGAACGGCACATTTGTTTCAAGATTTTTTATTTTGTCGAATCCTACCTCCTTTATTAAAATTTTTTAAATCGACTACTAGTTACATACGCTTTTACCTCCTTTTATGCTATAATATTCTCAATGGAATATTCAATCTCAAAATAAATATTCCTTATGGAATAATTCTATTTTATACCGTTTAGAATATTTTGTCAAGCTAAAATATACGAATAAGAATATCTATAGGAGAATTATGTATACAGAGGATTATAAATTTTCAGAGAGGTTAAAAACTCTCAGAAAATCAAAAAAGTTAACTCAAGTACAAATATCGGAATTAATTGGAGTTCAACAAGGGACATATTCTCGGTGGGAGAATGGAACGTTAGAACCAGGATTAGAATTCGTTGTGAAATTAGCAAATATCTTTGGGACTACTACAGATTATTTGCTGGGACAAAAACCTTATTCAATTATCAGTAGTTTACCTCTAGAACAATTAGATCTTACCAATATTGCAAACTTTTCAAAGGATGAGTTTGATATTTTGAAACATTCAATAGCAGTTTCGGTGGCAAGAAATAAAATAAAGGCAACAGAACTAAAAGATAGAGTTATAGAAAAAAATCAGTTGTCAGAAAAAGATGCAGAACTTTTGAATAAGATTTTTGAAGAAGTTAAAACTTATTGGGAAAATTAGGAGGACGCTAGTCTTCAAAATTCCCTCCCAAAATGTGTCCAAAATATTGACAGAATTCTAGCTTTTCATTATAGTTCTTATGGAACTTTTTTTCTACAACAAAATAGGCTCCATAATATCCATAGGGGATTTACCCACTACAAATAGTATAGAGCCGGTTTTATTAATGTCCTGCATTTCCTAATAAGTTAACCATGACAACACCAATGATAATCAAAATTAAACCGATAATGCTATAAACATTTAGTGTTTCTTTGAAAATCATTACTGCGATAGAGGCTGTCAAAACTAAACCGACAGCTGACCATGTTGCATAAGCTATTCCTAAAGGAATTTTTTGCATTGCTAGTGAGAGGAAATAGAAACAAACGCCATAGCTAAGTAGGGCAGAAACGGTTGGAATAGGCTTTGTAAAACCGTCTGATAATTTCAAAAGGTTAGTTCCCAATATCTCTCCTACAATGGCGATAAAAAGATAAAAGTATGACATGTCTTTAACCTCCTATATGTCATGTTTTTGCTCTAAGAGCTATTATAGCTATCCGTTTTTTATAAATCTTGGCACAAGTCATGAGAATTTGTAGTAAAACTGTGGCAGACACTTTTTCAGAACCAATAGCTGATAAGTTTATTATATCATAAGATAAATTTTAAAAAAAGTCTTGATTTATTTCAATGTCTTGCGTGGTCTCGATTTTACTGGTAAAATTACTTTTAAGAACTTTAAAAAAGAGGTTTCTATATTTGACAAAACAATGACTTGTTGTCCCGAATGTGGGCATCCTTTGGAGAAAAAATTTTTAAAAGATGAGGGAGATATTCCTTATTGTTCACAATGTGCGAGTTTTCGTTTTCCAGTCTTTAATACAGCAATTAGTGCGATTTTATTTAATGAAAAACATGATAAGATTCTCTTGATTAAGCAATATGACATGGCTGAGCATATTTTGCTAGCTGGTTATGTGTCTAATGATATTCACAACCAATTTCTACAATCATTAAAGGCAATTAATTTAGCCTCTCTTATTACGGATATGGGTAATAAAATTGCACAAAACTAGTCCAAAACTCTTTTTAATAAGGAGTATACTTTCTAGCATTTTATAGTTACTAAAAAGTATCTAAACTTTGGAAGTGATACTAAGTTTTAAAAAATATTATGGAAAAAAAGCTTATAAAATCAATATTTCTGAGATTTAAAACTAATAATATTAGACTCAAAATCCAGTGTCCGCAAGGACGTGCCGGTTCGACCCCGGCCGCCGGTATAGTATAGCGTTAGGAACGTAGTTAATCTTCGTTCCTTTTTTATATTATTTTTGTTATAATAATAGTTATTCAAATGTTATTTAGATTATGAAAGTGTAGGGAAGTATGTCTCGTTCTATCGATTTATTAAAACATCGGTATTTGAAAAATATTAAAGAAAATCCTGAATTGTTTATCGGGATTGAGCTGGAATATCCCGTTGTAAACTTGGAAGGGGATGCTACAGATATTGAACTTATCAAGTACTTATTCCGATATTTAGTTTCTTATTTTGATTTAACTGTAGAAAAGGTTGATGATTTTGGAAACCCTATTCAGTTAGTAGATCCGATAAGTCAGGATGCTATTTTATTTGAAGTTTCTTATACAACGATTGAGTTTGCATTTGGTAAGGCTGAAACGATACAAGAGGTTGAAGAACGTTTTAGTATTTATATGGAAGCAATCCAGAAGAAGTTAGCTGAATCAAATCATGCTATTGTTGGCTGTGGTATTCATCCCAACTGGGATAAAAATGAGAATTGTCCAGTGGCTTATCCACGCTATCAGATGTTGATGGACTATTTGAGTTTGAGCAGAAATGTGACTGAATCAGACTTACATCATTTCCCTGAATATGGTGCTTTTATCTGTGGGAGTCAGATTCAGCTGGATGTTTCAAAGTCTAACTACTTATGGGTGATTAATGCTTTTACCCAAATTGAAGCGGCTAAGGCGTATTTATTTGCCAATTCTGAGTTTTCAGGTGAGGATTGGGATACGAAAATTGCAAGGGATATTTTCTGGGAAGAATCGATGCATGGTATCTATCCAGAAAATGTCGGAGTCAATGCTAGGCTCTTTAAAGATGAGGATGATTTTTTTGATTATCTAGATCATTCTGCAATTTTTACTGCGGAACGTGATGAACAAACCTATTATTTTTATCCGATTCAGGCAAGGGACTATTTGCCTACACCTGAAATTCAAGCATATGCACTTAATGGGGATGAGATTATTATTTATCCTCAAGAGAAGGATTTTGAAACCCATCGTAGTTATCAGTACCAAGACTTAACGACTCGCGGAACAGTTGAGTTTCGTAGTGTGTGTACTCAACCTCTAGAGAGCACCTTCGCTTCAGCAGCTTTTCACTTAGGATTGTTGGTTAATTTAGATAAGTTAGAAGCTTACTTAGATACAGCACCTTTCTTTAAAGAATTTGGGAGAGATTATAAGTTTTTAAGGAGACAATTTTCTAAGAAGAAGCTTACAGATGAGGAAGAAACCGCGATAATAGAGTTTTCAAAAGACTTACTCCAGCTAGCTGAGGAAGGACTGGAGATGAGAAATAAGCAAGAAATGACCTACTTACAGCCTTTGAAAGAAGAATTGGGACTATAATTTCTCTTATAAAGGGAGAATTTTCTGAAAAATCATGATATAATGGTAGAGACTATAGATAAAGGATAGAGAGTAATGACATTAGTTTATCAATCAACGCGTGATGCGAAAAATACAGTAACTGCTAGTCAAGCTATTTTGCAAGGTTTGGCGACGGATGGTGGTTTATTTACACCGGTTACTTATCCAAAGGTAGATTTGGACTTTGACAAATTAAAAGATGCTTCTTATCAGGAAGTTGCTAAGTTAGTTTTGTCAGCATTTTTAGATGACTTTACAGCTGAGGAGTTGGACTACTGTATCAACAATGCTTACGATAGCAAATTTGATACTCCAGCTATCGCGCCATTAGTGAAATTAGACGGACAATACAACTTGGAACTTTTCCATGGTTCAACAATTGCTTTTAAGGATATGGCCTTGTCTATTTTGCCATACTTTATGACAACAGCTGCTAAGAAGCATGGTTTGGAGAACAAGATTGTCATCTTAACAGCGACATCTGGTGACACGGGGAAAGCTGCTATGGCAGGGTTTGCGGATGTGCCTGGAACTGAGATTATCGTCTTTTATCCAAAGGATGGTGTCAGCAAGGTTCAAGAGTTGCAAATGACCACTCAGACTGGCGATAATACTCATGTTATCGCTATTGATGGTAACTTTGATGATGCCCAAACAAATGTGAAGCATATGTTTAACGATGTGGCTCTTCGTGAAAAATTAGCGGCAAACAAGTTGCAATTTTCGTCAGCTAACTCTATGAACATTGGCCGTTTGGTACCACAAATTGTTTATTATGTTTATGCTTACGCTCACTTGGTCAAGACTGGTGAGATTGTGGCTGGTGATAAGGTCAACTTCACAGTACCAACAGGAAACTTTGGAAATATCTTGGCTGCCTTTTATGCTAAACAAATCGGTCTTCCAGTTGGTAAATTGATCTGTGCTTCAAATGACAACAATGTTTTGACAGACTTCTTCAAGACACGTGTTTACGATAAGAAACGTGAGTTTAAGGTGACAACTAGCCCATCTATGGATATCTTGGTATCTTCAAACTTGGAGCGTTTGATTTTCCATCTTTTGGGTAATGATGCGGTTAAGACAGCTGAACTCATGAATGCTTTGAATAGCCAAGGTCAATATGAGTTGACTAATTTTGATACAGAGATTCTTGACCTCTTTGCAGCTGAATATGCGACTGAGGAAGAAACGGCAGCAGAAATCAAGCGTATTTATGAGGCAGATTCTTATATCGAGGATCCACATACGGCGGTTGCCTCGGCAGTTTATAAGAAATACCAAGCGGCTACTGGCGATGTGACTAAGACAGTGATTGCTTCAACAGCGAGTCCATACAAGTTCCCAGTGGTTGCAGTAGAAGCTGTAACAGGTAAAGTAGGCTTGACTGACTTTGAAGCCTTGGCTCAATTACATGATATTTCAGGAGTTGCAGTGCCACCAGCAGTTGACGGGCTTGAAACAGCTCCTGTTCGTCACAAGACAACAGTGGCAGCTGCTGATATGCAAGCAGCGGTTGAGGCTTATCTAGGACTTTAAGACAGAGGGAGTAAACTCGGTTGGGAAACCAACTGAGTTTCTTTTCATCAGGAGGAAGGATTGTTTAAGAAAAATAAAGACATTCTTAATATTGCCTTGCCAGCTATGGGCGAAAACTTTTTGCAGATGCTCATGGGGATGGTGGATAGTTACTTGGTAGCCCACTTGGGCTTGATAGCTATTTCGGGTGTATCAGTAGCTGGCAATATTATCACGATTTATCAGGCGATTTTCATCGCTCTGGGAGCTGCTATTTCCAGTGTTATTTCAAAAAATTTGGGGCAGAAGGATCAATCTATGCTAGCCTATCATGTGACTGAGGCATTGAAGATTACCTTACTATTAAGTTTCCTTTTAGGATTTTTGTCCATCTTCGCTGGGAAAGAGATGATAGGACTTTTGGGGACGGAGAGAGATGTAGCTGAGAGTGGTGGACTCTACCTATCTTTGGTAGGCGGATCGATTGTTCTCTTAGGTTTAATGACTAGTCTGGGAGCCTTGATTCGTGCAACGCATAATCCACGTCTGCCTCTCTATGTTAGTTTTTTATCCAATGCCTTGAATATTCTTTTTTCAAGTCTAGCTATTTTTGTTCTGGATATGGGGATAGCTGGTGTTGCTTGGGGGACAATTCTGTCTCGTTTGGTAGGTCTTGTGATTTTATGGTCGCAATTAAAGTTGCCTTTTGAGAAACCGACTTTTGGTTTAGATAAGGAACTATTGACCTTAGCGTTGCCAGCAGCTGGAGAGAGGCTCATGATGAGGGCTGGAGATGTCGTGATCATTGCCTTGGTTGTTTCTTTTGGAACGGAGGCGGTGGCTGGAAATGCAGTCGGAGAAGTCTTGACCCAGTTTAACTATATGCCTGCCTTTGGCGTCGCTACTGCAACGGTCATGCTGGTAGCTCGAGCAGTTGGAGAGGATAATTGGGAAAGAGTAGCTAATTTGAGCAAGCAAACCTTTTGGCTTTCTCTGCTTCTCATGTTGCCCTTGACGCTTAGTGTCTATGCCTTGGGTATACCACTAACTCATCTCTATACGACTGATTCTCTAGCGGTGGAGGCTAGTGTGCTAGTGACACTTTTTTCACTACTTGGTACTCCTATGACGATAGGAACAGTCATCTATACAGCAGTCTGGCAGGGTTTGGGCAATGCTCGGCTTCCCTTTTATGCGACAAGTATAGGAATGTGGTGTATCCGCATTGGAACAGGATATCTGATGGGGATTGTGCTTGGTTGGGGCTTGCCCGGTATTTGGGCCGGAACCCTTTTGGATAATGGTTTTCGTTGGTTATTTCTACGTTACCGTTACCAGCGTTATATGAGCTTGAAAGGATAGGAAATGCAAAAAACAGCTTTTATTTGGGATTTAGATGGGACTTTATTGGATTCTTACGAAGCGATTTTATCAGGAATTGAGGAAACTTTTGCTCAGTTTTCTATTCCTTATGATAAGGAGCAGGTGAGGGAGTTTATTCTCAAGTTTTCTGTGCAGGATTTACTTGTGCAGGTGGCAGAAGAGAGAAAGCTGGATGTGGAAATGCTAAATCAGGTGCGTGCCCAGAGTTTGGCTGAGAAGAATGCTCAGGTAGTTTTGATGCCAGGTGCGCGTGATGTGCTAGCTTGGGCAGAGGAATCAGGAATTCAGCAGTTTGTTTACACTCATAAGGGAGACAATGCTCGTACCATTCTCAGAGACTTGGGTTTGGAATCTTTTTTTACGGAGATTTTAACAAGTCAGAGTGGCTTTGCGCGTAAACCTAGTTCAGAAGCGGCTACCTATCTGTTAGGCAAGTATCAGTTGGATTCTGAGAAGACCTATTATATAGGGGATCGGACTCTGGATGTGGAATTTGCCCAGAATAGTGGGATTCAAAGTATCAACTTTTTAGAGTCGACTTATGAAGGAAATCATAGGATTCAAGGGTTAGCAGATATTCCTTATATTTTTGGGGATTGGGAACGATAAGATTGTGTCAGTTTTGTGACAGAGACCTAACAAACTATTTCAAGTAACCAAGTTTGTTACAAGGAATGGACAGTTCTGTTAAATAGGCCCGAGAGGGCTTTTTTTTTCTGCATTTTTTGTGTTATGATAGACAGGTACTCATTTGAAAGGAATTTGAAAGAATGAAGAAAAGAATATTATTAGCCTCAACAGTAGCCTTGTCATTTGCCCCAGTATTGGCAACTCAAGCAGAAGAAGTTTTTTGGACTGCACGTAGTGTTGAGCAAATCCAAAACGATTTGACTAAAACGGATAACAAAACAAGTTATACCGTTCAGTATGGTGATACCTTGAGCACCATTGCAGAAGCCTTGGGTGTAGATGTCACAGTTCTTGCGAATTTGAATAAAATCACTAATATGGACTTGATTTTCCCAGAAACTGTTTTGACAACGACCGTCAATGAAGCAGAAGAAGTAACAGAAGTTGAAATCCAAACACCTCAAGCGGCTTCTAGTGAAGAGGTGACAACTGCGACAGCAGATTTGACAACCAATCAAGTGACCGTAGATGATCAAACTGTTCAGGTTGCAGACCTTTCTCAACCGATTGCAGAAGCGCCAAAAGCGGTAGAAACTACAAGTACAAAAGAAGTAGCAACAAGTTCAGAAGTTACAGAGACAGTGACTGCTTCAGAAGAAGTGACACCATCTACAGGAACTTCTGTCCCAGAGGAACAAACAGCCGAAACGAGTAGTGCAGTTGCAGAAGCAGCTCCTCAGGCAACGACTCCAGCTGAGAAAGATGAAACACAAGCAAGCACTCAAGCTGAATCAGCAGTGGAAGCAACTACAATACCAGTAGAAGAAACAGCACCTGAAACAACTGCAACAAGTTCAGAAGAAGCAAAAGAAGTAGCATCATCAAGTGAAGCTACAGCAGCAGTTTCTACTTATCAACCAGAAGAGACGAAAACAACTTCAGCAACTTACGCAGCTCCAGCTGCGCCCGATTATGCTGGATTGGCAGTAGCAAAAGCTGAAAATGCAGGTCTTCAACCACAAACAGCTGCCTTTAAAGAAGAAATAGCCAACTTGTTTGGCATCACATCCTTTAGTGGTTACCGTCCAGGAGACAGTGGAGATCACGGAAAAGGTTTGGCTATCGACTTTATGGTACCAGAAAGCTCAGAACTAGGGGATAAGATTGCGGAATACGCTATTCAAAACATGGCTAGCCGTGGAATTAGTTACATCATCTGGAAACAACGTTTCTATGCTCCATTCGATAGCAAATATGGACCAGCTAATACTTGGAACCCAATGCCAGACCGTGGTAGCGTGACAGAAAACCACTATGACCACGTTCACGTTTCAATGAATGGATAAACCAGACTTGGTAATATCATTTTGACGAATGAGATCTAGCTTTCATAATAGGAAGTAAGTCTCGTTCGTTTTTTTCTTTGTCATACTCTTCGAAAATCTCTTCAAACCACGTCAGTTTTATCTGCAACCTCAAAGCTGTGCCTTGAGCAACCTGCGGCCAGCTTCCTAGTTTACTCTTTGATTTTCATTGAGTATCAATATGAATGGAAAATGGAAGTTAGCATTTTGTAATTATTGAATCAACATTCTTGCAATTTATTTTACTTTGCATTATAATTGATTAGTCAATTGTTGATAAGTCAATAAAAAGGAGAAAGAAATGATAGAGATTCAAGATCTGCTTTATCAACTCCGCTTGTCTGAGCAAGCGAGTACGCAATTGTTTGAAAAAAGGCTTGGGATTAGTTTGACACGGTATCAGATTTTATTATTTTTGCTGAAGCATTCCCCTTGTAATCAAATAGCGGTTCAGGAGCGTTTGAAGATTGATCAGGCTGCTTTGACCCGACATTTCAAAATTCTGGAAAAGGAAGGTTTGGTGGAGCGTCATCGTAATCCTGAAAATCAGCGAGAAGTCTTGGTAGAGGCTACGAAATATGCCAAGGAGCAATTAGTGGTGAATCCACCTCTACAACATATCAAGGTTAAGGAAGAGATGGAAAGTATCTTAACAGAGTCTGAAAGAACAGAACTCAGCCGTTTAGTAAATAAATTGGTTTTGGGTATTGAAAATATAGAAATTTAAGGAGAAATAGATGTCAATTATGACAACCATTTTAGCAACGATTGTTGCTTTGGAGCATTTTTACATTTTTTATTTGGAAAGTATTGCAACGCAATCAGATGCGACTAGTCGTGTCTTTAACATGGACAAGAAAGAACTGGGTCGTCCGTCAGTAAGTTCATTGTTTAAAAATCAAGGGATTTATAATGCTTTGCTAGGAGTCTTTCTCTTGTATGGAATTTATTTCTCACAGAATTTAGAAATTGTGACTATTTTTGTTTTATTTGTGATTGGTGCTGCGGCTTATGGCTCTCTCACAGCAGATAAGAAAATTATTTTGAAGCAAGGTGGAGCAGCTATTTTGGCCTTGATTAGTATTTTTCTCTTTAAATAAACTTTAATGCCGGTCTGATCCTCTCTAGTTCTTTTCAACTCGAGAATAAGGGAAATATGTTATACTTGTTTTATTGTCGGAAAAAGAGTTTCATGGAATTGGTTGTAAGGAGTTAGAAATGAAAGTATTAGTGACAGGTTTTGAGCCCTTTGGAGGGGAAAAGGTCAATCCAGCCTTGGAGGCTATTAAAGGTTTACCAGCTGAAATCCATGGTGCTGAGGTCCGTTGTCTAGAAGTGCCAACAGTCTTTCACAAATCGGCTCAAGTATTGGAAGAAGAGATGGACCGTTATCAACCTGACTTTGTCCTTTGTATCGGCCAAGCAGGTGGAAGGTCTAGCTTGACACCTGAGCGAGTAGCTATTAATCAAGATGATGCACGGATTCCTGATAACGAAGGTAATCAACCAATTGACCTTCCCATTCGAGCAGATGGTGCTTCGGCCTACTTTAGTAGTTTGCCGATTAAAGCGATGGTTCAAGCTATAAAAAAAGAGGGCTTGCCGGCCTCTGTTTCCAATACGGCAGGGACTTTTGTCTGCAATCATTTGATGTATCAGGTCCTCTATTTGGTAGAAAAGAAATTTCCCCATGTCAAGGCAGGTTTTATGCATATTCCTTATATGATGGAACAGGTGGTGAATCGACCGACCACTCCAGCTATGAGTTTAGTGGATATTAGGAGAGGGCTAGAAGCAGCAATCGGCGCCATTATAGAACATGGAGATCAGGATCTTAAGTTGGTAGGCGGAGAAACTCATTGATAGAAAAAAGCTTGAGGGGAAAAACCTTCAAGCTTTTGGACGTTTTCGAGCCAGTACTGCTCGGTAGAAAATTATTTTATTGATTTGAATGTAGGGTAGGAGTGAGAAACTAGCAATTCCAAAGGTAATCCAATTGAGGAAGTACCAAGGAAGGAGTTGTAGGTCTAGAATAAAGCGCTGAAATTTGTAGCCTTTCATCAGGAAACGGCTGGTTTTTAGGATTTGTCCTGGTTTGGCTTGTCCTAAATCTAGAGTATCACAGAGGAGAAATTCTACCTGCGAATAGGCATAGTATTGTGGAATATAGAGACTATTTCCTACAACTATCAAGAGGATACTTGCTAGAAAGTAAAGACCAAAGGCCATGAGGAAACGCTCAGTTTCAACTGACGTGAGATCCAGATTGGGAAACTCAGGGTGAAGGGCAACGAATTTCTTTGCAAGAAAGCTACTGTAAAAAAGGAAGTAAATTCCAAGCAAACTAGGAATGCTCCATAAGAAGAGATAGAAACGTTTGAGAAGGAGAGTCAAAAAGGTTTGTGAAAAGTACTCTTCGTTAAAGAGAGTGAGACTATTTTTGATGGATAGTTCTGTATCTGGGTTCTTTATAAGTTTTAGCGTTGTATAGACGGAACTGGTTAGAAGAATAGCTCCGATAAAGGAGACTAATAGTGGAAAAAGGTAGGCTTGGAATACATGGCCAAACACGCTTAAAAAGGGTTGTTCTAAAACACTCTCGTTGATGCGCTCTAAGGGATTGAGGAAGCCAGATAAGATGAGCAGTATGCTAGGTAAGAGATAGACGAGAAAGAGGCGGGGATTTTCAGCCTGAAATTGTCTGGCTTGCAGACGAACGGTTTTTAAATCAATTTTTGGGTATTTCATTCTCTCATTATACCATAGTTCGTGACAGTTCCTACTTTTTTTGATAAAATCATACAGTATGCCCTTGGGCACAAAGTATGAACTGGGACTGTCTTTCCCAGCTTCGGAGGTAAAAAATGTCAGATTCACCAATCAAATATCGTTTGATTAAGAAAGAAAAACACACGGGAGCTCGTCTGGGAGAAATCATCACACCCCACGGTACCTTCCCAACACCTATGTTTATGCCAGTTGGGACACAAGCCACTGTCAAAACTCAGTCGCCTGAAGAATTGAAGGAGATGGGGTCGGGAATTATCCTATCAAACACTTATCATCTCTGGCTTCGCCCTGGAGATGAACTTATTGCTCGCGCAGGTGGTCTCCACAAGTTCATGAATTGGGACCAGCCTATCTTGACAGATAGTGGTGGTTTCCAGGTTTATTCTCTAGCAGATAGTCGCAATATCACAGAAGAAGGGGTAACCTTTAAAAACCATCTCAATGGTTCTAAGATGTTCTTGTCCCCAGAAAAAGCCATTTCTATTCAGAATAATTTGGGCTCAGACATCATGATGTCCTTTGACGAATGTCCTCAGTTTTATCAACCTTACGACTACGTTAAGAAATCAATCGAGCGTACCAGCCGTTGGGCTGAGCGTGGTTTGAAGGCTCATCGTCGTCCGCATGACCAAGGATTATTTGGGATTGTGCAGGGTGCAGGATTTGAAGACCTGCGTCGCCAATCGGCTCATGACCTTGTCAGTATGGATTTCCCAGGTTACTCTATCGGTGGTTTGGCAGTGGGAGAAACCCACGAAGAGATGAATGCGGTCTTGGACTTCACAACCCAACTGCTTCCTGAAAATAAACCTCGCTATTTGATGGGTGTGGGAGCGCCAGATAGCTTGATTGATGGGGTGATTCGTGGTGTAGATATGTTTGACTGTGTCTTGCCGACTCGAATCGCTCGTAATGGGACTTGTATGACCAGTCAAGGTCGTTTGGTTGTCAAAAATGCCCAGTTTGCTGAGGACTTTACGCCACTAGATCCTGAGTGTGATTGCTACACATGTAAGAATTATACACGCGCTTATCTTCGTCACCTGCTCAAGGCTGATGAAACCTTTGGTATCCGCTTGACTAGCTACCACAATCTTTACTTCTTGCTTAACCTGATGAAGCAAGTGCGACAAGCCATCATGGATGACAATCTCTTGGAATTCCGTGAGTATTTTGTTGAAAAATATGGCTATAATAAGTCAGGCCGTAATTTTTAAACTGGAATTGATATAAGCTAAAAATCCTAAGTTTTCTCTTGGGATTTTTCTTCTTTTTTTGATAGAATAAAGTGTATAATGAAAGGGAGAATAAACTCGTATGCGCATTAAATGGTTTTCCTTGATTAGGATTACAGGTTTACTTTTGGTACTCTTGTATCATTTCTTTCAGACGATCTTTCCTGGAGGATTTTTCGGGGTAGATGTCTTTTTTACATTTTCAGGTTTCCTGATTACAGCTCTACTTATCGAAGAATTTTCTAAAAATCATGAAATTGATTTGGTTGGATTTTTTAGGAGACGCTTTTATCGTATCGTACCACCTGTGGTTTTGATGGTCTTGGTAACCATGCCCTTTACCTTTCTAGTTCGCCAAGATTATGTGGCTGGAATTGGGGGTCAAATTGCGGGTGTCTTAGGCTTCATGACCAACTTCTATGAACTTCTAACAGGAGGAAGTTATGAATCTCAGTTCATTCCTCATTTGTTTGTTCATAATTGGAGTCTGGCTGTTGAGGTGCACTACTATATTCTTTGGGGGTTGGCAGTTTGGTTCTTATCTAAGCAGGCTAAATCAAATGGTCAGTTGAAGGGAATGGTCTTTCTCTTATCTGCTGCTGCCTTCTTGATCAGCTTCTTCTCCATGTTTATTGGTAGTTTTCTAGTAACCTCTTATTCCTCTGTTTACTTCTCCAGTTTAACTCATGTCTATCCATTCTTTTTGGGAAGTGTGTTAGCAACGATTGTAGGCGTTCGTCAGACGACTTCCCTAGTTAAGCAATTGGATAAAATCTGGGATTTACGCAAGACCCTTTTAGTTTTTGCAGGAGGTTTTGGCTTCTTACTCATTTTGACCTTCTTTGTCAAATTTACCTATCTCTTTGCCTATCTTATGGGCTTCTTGCTTGCCAGCCTTGCAGCCATTACTATGATTCTGGCGGCGCGTGTCTTACATGAAAAGACTCCTAACATGCAGGAGCCAAAGATTATCAGCTTTTTAGCGGATACTAGCTATGCGGTTTATCTTTTCCATTGGCCTTTCTATATTATTTTCTCACAGTTGACATCAAATCTTCTTGCTGTGTTACTGACTTTGTTTTTTTCTTATGGATTTGCCAGCCTGTCATTTTATGTGCTGGAACCTTGGATTGCGGGAAAGAACACACCTATTATACAAGCCCTTCGTCCCCTGCCTCATATTCACACAATCCTTGCAGCAAGTACTGGAATCTTGGCCTTCATTGTCTTCTTAGTAACTTTGCTGGCACCACAAGTGGGAGCTTTTGAGACAGACTTAACTGTCAATGGCTTGAAGCAAGCTGCAACAAATATTAGCCAGACCAAGGTGATGACAGAACGAGCAGAAGCTGATAGTTTAGGAATTGCTGATGGCACTATGTTAATTGGTGATTCGGTAGCACTAAGAGCTAATACAGCCTTGCAGACAGCCCTTCCTGGAGCACAGATTAATGCACAAGTCAGCAGAACAACCAAGACCGCCAACGAAATCATGCTCAACAATAGCCAGAATAAATTTCTACCAAAGATGGTGGTTATTGCAACTGGGGTAAATAATCCTGAAAATTACAAGGAAGACTGGGATAGTATCGTAAAAAATCTTCCTAAGGGCCACCATATGGTTTTGGTGACTCCTTATGAGGGAGATAAGACAAAAGAGACCTATGCAATCGTTGAGAAAGAGGCTGCCTATATGAGAGAATTGGCAGAGAAGACTCCTTACATCACGATAGCAGATTGGAACCAAGTTGCGAAAGAGCATCCAGAGATCTGGACTGGAACAGACCAAGTCCATTTTGGAAGTGACAATAGTAAGATTGAAGCAGGAGCTAAATTGTATGCAGATACCATTGCTACAGCCTTGCAAACAGCTCAAGACAAGCCAGTCAAATCAAAATAACTTGTATTAAAAAGAGAAGAGTTGGAGAAATCCAGCTCTTTTAAAATATCTCTAGAAAATAGGTCTATACCATTTACAAATGAATCAGAAAGGTTTATAATGTAATTGACATAATAAATATCAAAAGTAATCTTTTAAGGAGGTCATTATTATGCCTAATTACGTTAAAGCGGATCAGTTTTTCTATCCATTTGGCATTCGTCGCGGTGGGTACTTAGAACTTGTTGATGGCAAATTTGGGAAACATGTGGATCAAATTCCTGAAGGAGCAGAGGTTCTTGACTATACTGGTTATAGCATTGCACCAGGTCTTGTGGATACTCATATTCATGGATATGCAGGTGTAGATGTGATGGACAACAACATTGAAGGTACATTGCATACTATGAGTGAAGGACTTCTTAGTACCGGTGTTACCAGTTTCTTGCCCACAACTTTAACAGCCACTTATGAGCAATTGCTTGCAGTCACTGAAAATCTTGGAAACCATTATAAAGAAGCAACAGGTGCTAAGATTCGTGGGATTTATTATGAAGGTCCATATTTCACAGAAACTTTTAAGGGGGCACAAAATCCAACTTATATGAGAGACCCGGGTGTTGAGGAGTTTCATTCTTGGCAGGATGCTGCAAAAGGGATGCTAAATAAAATCGCTATTGCACCAGAACGTGATGGGGTGGAAGATTTTGTACGTACTATTACAGGTGAAGGTGTGACAGTTGCACTTGGACACTCAGATGCGACATTTGAACAAGCTAAGAAGGCAGTTGATGCTGGAGCTAGTGTATGGGTACATGCCTATAATGGGATGCGTGGTTTAACACACCGCGAACTAGGTATGGTAGGAGCTATGTATGAGCTCCCACATACTTACGCAGAATTGATTTGTGATGGTTATCACGTAGATCCAAAAGCTTGTGAGATTTTACTTAAGCAAAAGGGGACAGAAAACATCGCTCTTATTACGGACTGTATGACAGCTGGTGGGCTTGAAGACGGTGACTATATGTTGGGAGAATTCCCTGTTGTAGTAGCAAATGGAACTGCACGTCTCAAATCTACTGGTAATTTGGCAGGTTCTATCCTCAAACTTAAAGATGGTATGAGAAATGTAGTCGAGTGGGGTATTGCGAATCCACACGAAGCAGTCATGATGGCTAGCCTTAACCCAGCAAAATCTGTTCACATTGATGATGTCTGTGGTCAAATCCGTGAAGGTTATGATGCGGACTTTATCGTATTAGATAAAGATTTGGAATTGGTAGCAACCTATCTAGATGGTGTGAAACGTTATCAAGCATAAGAGAAAAAGCAGAAGTTAGAGATTAGCTTCTGCTTTTTTATCTATATTGCTTTACCGGTAAATAAAAAAGTTAAAAAAAATCACAAAAAAACTTGAAGAAACAAATGAAAAGGCTTACAATTATATTATAAATAGTACAAATAAAAAAACGGAGGAATGCTTTATGAAAGCCTATACTTATGTTAAACCAGGACTTGCTTCTTTTGTTGATGTAGACAAACCAGTGCTTCGCAAGCCAACAGACGCTATTGTGCGTATCGTAAAAACTACTATTTGTGGAACAGACCTCCATATTATCAAAGGGGATGTTCCTGCTTGCCAAAGTGGTACCATTCTTGGTCACGAAGGGATTGGGATTGTTGAAGAAGTTGGGGAAGGAGTTTCGAACTTCAAAAAAGGCGATAAGGTCTTGATTTCTTGTGTCTGTGCCTGTGGTAAATGCTACTACTGTAAAAAAGGAATTTATGCCCACTGTGAAGACGAAGGGGGCTGGATTTTCGGTCACCTGATTGATGGTATGCAGGCTGAATATTTACGTGTCCCTCATGCAGATAACACTCTTTACCACACTCCAGAAGACTTGTCAGATGAAGCCTTGGTTATGCTATCAGACATTCTGCCTACTGGGTATGAAATTGGTGTCTTGAAAGGGAAAGTAGAACCTGGTTGTAGTGTAGCCATTATTGGTTCAGGTCCAGTTGGATTGGCTGCTCTTTTGACAGCCCAATTCTACTCACCAGCCAAATTGATTATGGTGGACTTAGACGATAACCGCTTGGAAACTGCTTTATCATTTGGTGCGACTCATAAGGTTAATTCTTCAGACCCTGAAAAAGCGATTAAAGAAATTTATGATTTGACAGATGGTCGTGGTGTAGATGTTGCTATCGAAGCTGTTGGTATTCCTGCAACATTTGATTTCTGTCAAAAGATTATCGGTATAGACGGAACAGTTGCCAACTGTGGTGTACATGGTAAACCAGTCGAATTCGATTTGGACAAACTTTGGATTCGCAACATCAATGTAACAACTGGTTTGGTATCTACAAATACCACTCCACAATTGTTGAAAGCTCTTGAAAGTCATAAGATTGAACCAGAAAAATTGGTAACTCATTATTTCAAACTAAGTGAAATTGAAAAAGCCTATGAAGTTTTCAGTAAGGCAGCAGACCACCATGCCATCAAGGTCATCATCGAAAACGATATTTCAGAAGCTTAAGTAGTAAAAACATTTTGGAACATAAGCAAATAGAAATTCAGTCATCATAGGATGGCTGGATTTTTTATCAAAAAAATTAAGAAATGAGCATATTTCTTTCCTTGTTTAGCGGAATTGGTTATAATATACGGTACAAAGGAATGAATGAATATGTATCGTGTTATAGAAATGTACGGAGATTTTGAACCTTGGTGGTTTATAGAAGGTTGGGAAGAAGATATTGTAGCAAGTAGAAAATTTGATCAGTATTATGATGCTCTCAAATACTATAAAACTTGCTGGTTTAGACTGGAACAAGAATCCCCTCTTTATAAAAGTAGAAGTGACTTGATGACTATTTTTTGGGATCCAGAAGACCAACGCTGGTGTGATGAATGTGACGACTATTTACAACAATACCATTCTTTGGCTCTTTTGCAGGACGAGCAGGTTATCCCAGATGAAAAACTACGCCCAGGCTATGAAAAACAAACTGGTCAGGAAAGGCACCGTTCTTGCCGTATGAAATTAAGATAGAGAAAAGTAACTTTTTTGGAGTTGCTTTTTTATTTTCTCCAAATCTTTGCGAATAGTATAGGTGAGGAGGTAAGTATGGTTCAAGAAATTGCACAAGAAATCATTCGTTCGGCTCGGAAAAAAGGTGCGCAAGACATTTATTTTGTCCCTAAGTTAGACGCCTATGAGCTTCATATGAGAGTAGGAGACGAGCGCTGTAAAATCGGTTGTTATGATTTCGAAAAATTTGCGGCCGTCATCAGTCACTTTAAGTTTGTGGCGGGTATGAATGTTGGAGAAAAGCGACGTAGTCAACTTGGTTCCTGTGATTATGCCTATGACCAGAAGATGGCGTCCCTACGTCTATCTACTGTAGGCGATTATCGAGGGCAGGAGAGTTTGGTGATTCGCTTGTTGCATGATGAGGAGCAGGATTTGCATTTTTGGTTTCAGGATATTGAAGAACTTGGCAAGCAGTATAGGCAACGTGGTCTCTATCTCTTTGCTGGTCCAGTCGGAAGTGGCAAGACGACCTTGATGCATGAACTGGCCAAGTTACTCTTTAAAGGACAGCAAGTTATGTCCATCGAAGATCCTGTAGAAATCAAGCAGGACGACATGCTTCAGTTGCAGTTGAACGAAGCAATCGGGTTGACCTATGAAAATCTCATCAAACTTTCCTTGCGTCATCGGCCAGATCTCTTGATTATCGGAGAAATTCGGGACAGCGAGACGGCGCGTGCAGTGGTCAGAGCTAGTTTGACAGGTGCGACAGTCTTTTCAACCATTCATGCCAAGAGTATCCGAGGTGTTTATGAGCGCCTGCTGGAGTTGGGTGTGAGTGAGGAGGAATTGGCAGTCGTTCTGCAAGGAGTCTGCTACCAAAGATTAATCGGGGGAGGAGGAATCGTTGACTTTGCAAACAAAGACTATCAAGAACACCAGCCAACTAGCTGGAATGAACAGATTGACCAGCTTTTTAAAGATGGACATATCACAAGTCTTCAGGCTGAAACGGAAAAAATTAGCTACAGCTAAGCAAAAAAATATCATCACCCTGTTTAACAATCTCTTTTCCAGCGGTTTTCATCTGGTGGAGACCATCTCCTTTTTAGATAGGAGTGCCTTGTTGGACAAGCAGTGTGTGACCCAGATGCGTACAGGCTTGTCTCAGGGGAAATCATTCTCAGAAATGATGGAAAGTTTGGGATTTTCAAGTGCCATTGTCACCCAGTTATCTCTAGCTGAAGTCCATGGGAATCTTCACCTGAGTTTGGGAAAGATAGAAGAATATCTAGACAATCTTACCAAGGTCAAGAAAAAATTAATTGAAGTAGCGACCTATCCCTTGATTTTACTAGGTTTTCTTCTCTTAATCATGCTGGGACTACGTAACTACCTACTACCACAACTGGATAGTAGCAATATTGCCACCCAAATCATTGGTAATCTGCCACAAATTTTTCTAGGAATGGTAGGGTTTGTTTCCATACTTGCCCTTTTAGCACTAACTTTCTATAAAAGAAGTTCCAAAATGCGTGTCTTTTCTATCTTAGCGCGTCTTCCCTTCCTTGGAATCTTTGTTCAGACTTATTTGACAGCCTATTATGCGCGTGAATGGGGTAATATGATTTCTCAAGGGATGGAGTTGACGCAGATTTTTCAAATGATGCAGGAACAAGGTTCCCAGCTCTTTAAAGAAATCGGTCAAGACTTAGCTCAATCCCTACAAAATGGCCGGGAATTTTCTCAAACTATAGCAACCTATCCTTTCTTTAAGAAAGAGTTGAGTCTCATTATCGAGTATGGGGAAGTCAAGTCCAAGCTGGGGAGTGAGTTGGAAATCTATGCTGAAAAAACTTGGGAAGCCTTTTTTACTCGAGTCAATCGCACCATGAACTTAGTGCAGCCACTGGTCTTTATCTTTGTGGCTTTGATTATCGTTTTACTTTATGCGGCAATGCTTATTCCCATGTATCAAAATATGGAGGTAAATTTTTAAAATGAAAAAAATGATGACATTCTTGAAAAAAGCTAAGGTTAAAGCTTTCACACTGGTAGAGATGTTGGTGGTCCTTTTAATCATCAGCGTGCTTCTCTTACTCTTTGTACCTAATTTGACCAAGCAAAAAGAGGCGGTCAATGACAAAGGAAAAGCTGCTGTTGTTAAGGTGGTGGAAAGTCAGGCAGAGCTTTATAGCTTGGATAAAAATGAAGATGCTAGCCTAAGCAAGTTACAAGCAGATGGGCGAATCACGGAAGAACAGGCAAAAGCTTATAAAGAATACCATGCTAAACAAAATACCAGTCAAACCGTTGCAGATTAAGGCCTTTACCATGCTGGAAAGTCTCTTGGTTTTGGGACTTGTGAGTATGATTGCCTTGGGCTTGTCCGGCTCGGTTCAGTCCACTTTTGCGGCGGTAGAGGAGCAGATTTTCTTTATGGAGTTTGAAGAACTCTACCGGGAAAACCAAAAACGCAGTGTAGCCAGTCAGCAAAAGACTAGTCTAAACTTAGATGGGCAGACGATCAGTAATGGCAGTCAAAAGTTGACAGTTCCTAAAGGCATTCAGGCACCATCAGGACAAAGTATTACATTTGACCGAGCTGGGGGTAATTCGTCCCTAGCCAAGGTTGAATTTCAGACCAGTAAAGGAGCGATTCGCTATCAATTATATCTAGGAAATGGAAAAATTAAACGCATTAAGGAAACAAAAAATTAGGGCAGTGATTTTACTGGAAGCAGTGGTTGCTTTAGCTATCTTTGCTAGTATTGCGACCCTACTTTTGGGACAAATTCAAAAAAATAGGCAAGAAGAAGCAAAAATCTTGCAAAAGGAAGAAGTCTTGAGGGTAGCTAAGATGGCCTTGCAGACAGGTCAAAATCAGGTAAACATAAACGGAGTTGAGATTCAGATGTTTTCTAGTGAAAAAGGATTGGAGGTTTATCATGGCTCAGAACAGTTGTTGGCTATCAAAGAGCCATAAGGTCAAGGCTTTTACCTTGTTAGAATCCCTTATTGCTCTCGTTGTTATCAGTGGAAGCTTACTCCTCTTTCAAGCCATGAGTCAGCTCCTCATTTCAGAAGTTCGCTACCAGCAGCAAAGCGAGCAAAAGGAGTGGCTCCTGTTTGTGGACCAGTTGGAGGCAGAATTAGATCGTTCGCAGTTTGAAAAAGTGGAAGGCAATCGTCTCTATATGAAGCAGGATGGCAAGGATATTTCTATAGGTAAGTCTAAATCAGATGATTTTCGGAAAACCGATGCCAGTGGACGAGGTTATCAGCCTATGGTTTATGGCCTCAAATTTGCGCAGATTACAGAGGACAATCAATTGGTTCGCTTTCGTTTTCAATTCCAAAAAGGCTTAGAAAGGGAGTTCATATATCGTGTGGAAAAAGAAAAAAGTTAAGGCGGGTGTTCTCATCTATGCAGTCACTATGGCAGCCATCTTTAGTCTTTTGTTACAATTTTACTTGAACCGACAAGTCGCCCACTATCAAGACTATGCTTTAAATAAAGAAAAGTTAATCGCTTTTGCTATGGCTAAGCGAAGCAAAGATAAGGTTGAGCAAGAAAGTGGGGAACAGGCCTTTAATCTGGGTCAGGTGAGTTATCAAAATAAGAAAACAAGCTTGGTGACGACGGTTCGTACGCCTAAGAGTCAATATGAGTTTCTGTTTCCTTCAGTCAAAATCAAAGAAGAGAAAACAGATAAAAAGGAAAAGGTAGCGACTGATTCAAGCGAAAAAGCGGAGAAGAAAAAATCAGAAGAGAAGTCTGAAAAGAAAGAGAATTCCTAGCCAATCAAGCTACTTTGTGCTAAACTAAAAATATGAAACATGATTTTAACCACGAAGCAGAAACTTTCGATTCGCCTAAAAATATCTTCCTTGCAAACTTGGTTTGTCAAGCAGTCGAGAAACAGATTGATCTTCTATCAGACAAAGAAATTTTGGATTTTGGTGGAGGGACGGGGCTATTAGCCTTGCCTCTGGCAAAACAAGCCAAATCTGTAATATTGGTAGATATTTCTGAGAAAATGCTGGAGCAAGCTCGTTTGAAAGCGGAGCAGCAAGACATCAAGAATATCCAGTTTTTGGAGCAAGATTTACTGAAAAAAACCTTAGAGCAAGAGTTTGATCTCATTGTTGTTTGTCGTGTTCTTCATCATATGCCTGATTTGGATGCGGCTCTCTCACTGTTTCATCAACAGTTGAAGGAAGATGGACAACTCCTCGTTGCTGATTTTACCAAGACAGAGGCTAACCATCATGGATTTGATTTAGCTGAACTGGAAAAACAGCTAATTGAGCATGGTTTTTCATCTGTGCATAGTCAGATCCTCTATAGCGCTGAAGACCTGTTTCAAGGAAATTACTCAGAACTCTTTTTAACAGTAGCCCAAAAATCACTCGCTTAATCAGGGAGTGATTTTTCTATAAGGATGGAAAAAAGAAGGGAAATTTGATAAGATAGGAATATGGATTTTGAAAAAATTGAACAAGCTTATACGTATTTACTAGAGAATGTCCAAGTCATCCAAAGTGATTTGGCGACCAACTTTTATGACGCCCTGGTGGAGCAAAACAGCATCTATTTGGATGGTGAGACTGAGTTAGAGCAGGTCAAGGAAAACAATCAGGCCCTTAAACGCTTAGCGCTTCGCAAAGAAGAATGGCTCAAAACCTACCAGTTTCTCTTGATGAAGGCTGGGCAGACAGAGCCCCTACAGGCCAATCACCAGTTTACACCAGATGCCATTGCTTTACTTTTGGTGTTTATTGTGGAAGAGTTGTTTAAAGAGAAGGAGATTACGATCCTCGAAATGGGTTCTGGGATGGGAATTTTGGGCGCTACTTTCTTGACCTCGCTTGATAAAAAGGTGGATTACTTGGGAATGGAAGTGGATGATTTGCTGATTGATTTGGCGGCTAGTATGGCAGATGTAATTGGTTTGCAGGCTGGTTTTGTCCAAGGAGATGCCGTTCGTCCACAAATGCTCAAAGAAAGCGATGTGGTCATCAGCGACTTGCCTGTCGGCTATTATCCTGATGACGCCGTTGCGTCGCGCCATCAAGTTGCTTCTAGTCAAGAACATACTTACGCCCATCACTTGCTCATGGAACAAGGACTTAAGTACCTCAAGTCAGATGGATACGCTATTTTTCTCGCTCCGAGTGATTTGTTGACCAGTCCTCAAAGTGATTTGTTGAAAGGCTGGTTGAAAGAGGAGGCAAGTCTGACTGCCATGATTAGTCTGCCTGAAAATCTCTTTGCTAATGCTAAACAATCCAAGACTATTTTTATCTTACAGAAGAAAAGTGAAATAGCAGTGGAGCCTTTTATTTATCCACTTTCTAGCTTGCAAGATGCAAGTGTTTTAATGAAATTTAAAGAAAATTTTCAAAAATGGACTCAAGGTACTGAAATATAAAATAGATTTTGTTATAATAGATGAAAACGCTTAAAAAGGGGTATCATGTTATGACAAAAACAATTGCAATCAATGCGGGAAGTTCAAGTTTGAAATGGCAACTTTATCAAATGCCAGAGGAAAAAGTTCTTGCTAAAGGTTTAATTGAACGTATCGGCTTGAAAGATTCAATTTCAACTGTAAAATTTGATGGTCGTTCTGAACAACAAATTTTGGATATTGAAAATCATACACAAGCCGTTAAAATCTTATTGGATGACTTGATTCGTTTCGATATTATCAAGGCTTATGATGAGATTACAGGTGTTGGACACCGTGTTGTTGCAGGTGGAGAATATTTCAAAGAATCAACAGTTGTTGAAGGGGATGTTTTAGAAAAAGTTGAAGAGTTGAGTTTGTTGGCTCCTCTCCACAATCCAGCTAATGCAGCAGGTGTTCGCGCCTTCAAGGAATTGTTGCCAGACATTACCAGTGTAGTTGTTTTTGATACTTCATTCCACACAACTATGCCAGAGAAAGCTTATCGCTACCCTCTACCAACAAAATATTACACAGAAAACAAGGTTCGTAAATATGGTGCCCACGGTACAAGTCACCAGTTTGTAGCAGGAGAAGCTGCAAAACTCTTGGGCCGTCCATTAGAGGACTTGAAATTGATTACTTGCCACATCGGTAATGGTGCTTCTATTACAGCAGTTAAGGGCGGTCAATCTGTCGATACTTCAATGGGATTCACTCCACTTGGTGGTGTGATGATGGGAACTCGTACAGGAGATATTGACCCAGCTATCATTCCTTACTTAATGCAATATACAGAGGACTTTAACACGCCTGAAGACATTAGTCACGTTCTTAATCGTGAATCAGGACTAATGGGGGTTTCAGGTAAATCTAGTGATATGCGTGATGTGATTGCTGCTATGGAAGAAGGGGACCACGATGCCACTTTAGCCTATGAAATGTATGTTGACCGTATCCAAAAACATATCGGTCAATACCTTGCAGTCCTAAATGGAGCAGATGCTATTATCTTTACTGCGGGTATCGGTGAAAATGCTGCAAACGTACGTGAAGATGTTATCTCAGGGATTTCTTGGTTTGGCTGTGATGTTGACCCAGAAAAGAACGTCTTTGGTGTGACAGGAGACATTTCAACAGAGGCAGCGAAAATTCGTGTTTTGGTTATTCCAACAGATGAAGAATTGGTCATTGCCCGTGACGTTGAACGCTTGAAAAAATAACTAAAATCAGAAAAAAATTCAGTACAAGGAGTTGGGAAAGAGATTTTTCCAGCTTCTTTTTCTGATGGAAATGTCCAAAACCTTGCTATGATTGGCTTTTTTGAAAAATATGGTATAATAGTAGTAATTTAATAGATGGAGTTGAGTTTTGAAGAAAAACTTTCGTGTAAAAAGAGAGAAAGATTTTAAGGCGATTTTCAAGGAGGGGACAAGTTTTGCCAATCGCAAGTTTGTTGTCTACCAACTAGAAAATCAGAAAAACCATTTTCGAGTAGGTCTATCAGTTAGCAAAAAACTGGGGAATGCCGTCACTAGAAATCAAATCAAGCGACGAATTAGACATATTATCCAGAATGCAAAAGGGAGTCTGGTAGAAGATGTCGACTTTGTTGTCATTGCTCGAAAAGGAGTCGAAACCTTGGGATACGCAGAGATGGAGAAAAATCTACTCCACGTATTAAAATTATCAAAGATTTACCAGGAAGGAAATGGGAGTGAAAAAGAAATTACAGTTGACTAGTTTGCTTGGACTGTCTCTATTGAGCATGACAGCCTGTGCAACAAATGGGACAACTAGCGATATTACAGCCGATTCGGCTGATTTTTGGAGTAAATTTGTTTACTTCTTTGCGGAAATCATTCGCTTTTTATCGTTTGATATCAGTATCGGAGTGGGGATTATCCTCTTTACGGTCTTGATTCGTACAGTTCTCTTGCCAGTCTTCCAAGTGCAAATGGTGGCTTCTAGAAAAATGCAGGAAGCTCAACCACGCATTAAGGCGCTTCGAGAACAATATCCAGGTCGAGATATGGAAAGCAGAACCAAGCTAGAGCAAGAAATGCGTAAAGTCTTTAAAGAAATGGGTGTCAGACAGTCAGATTCTCTTTGGCCGATTTTGATTCAGATGCCGGTTATCTTGGCCTTGTTCCAAGCTCTATCGAGAGTTGACTTTTTGAAGACAGGTCATTTCTTATGGATTAACCTTGGTGGTGTGGATACAACCCTTGTTCTTCCGATTCTAGCAGCAGTATTCACCTTTTTAAGTACTTGGTTGTCCAACAAAGCCTTGTCTGAGCGTAATGGTGCTACGACTGCGATGATGTACGGGATTCCAGTCTTAATCTTTATCTTTGGGGTTTATGCTCCGAGCGGAGTCGCTCTCTACTGGGCAGTGTCTAATGCTTATCAAGTCTTGCAAACCTATTTCTTGAACAATCCATTTAAGATTATCGCAGAGCGCGAGGCGGTAGTTCAGGCACAGAAAGATTTGGAAAATAGAAAAAGAAAAGCCAAGAAAAAGGCTCAGAAAACGAAATAATAAGGAGGAATCTGGTAATGGTAGTATTTACAGGTTCAACTGTTGAAGAAGCAATCCAGAAAGGATTGAAAGAATTAGATATTCCAAGAATGAAGGCTCATATCAAAGTCATTTCTCGTGAGAAAAAAGGGTTTCTTGGCTTATTTGGTAAAAAACCAGCCCAAGTGGATATCGATGCTATTAGTGAAACGACAGTTGTAAAAGCAAACCAACAAGCTGTAAAGGGAGTTCCAAAGCAAATTAATGATTTGAATGAGCCTGTTAAAACAGTCAGTGAAGCAACGGTTGATTTGGGGCATGTTGTAGAAGCAATTAAAAAGATTGAAGAGGGAGGCCAAGGTATTTCTGATGAAGTCAAGGCTGAAATCTTAAAACATGAAAGACATGCCAGCACTATCTTAGAAGAAACTGGTCACATTGAGATTTTAAATGAATTACAACTTGAAGAAACTGACCTCGAAGAAGTAGAAACACCTATTATTGAAAGCCAAACTGAGCAAACTGAAAGTCAAGAACTAGAAGACTTGGGCTTGAAGGTTGAACCGAGCTTTGATATTGAACAAGTAGCTACGGAAGTAACGACTTATGTTCAAACGATTATTGATGACATGGATGTTGAGGCCACACTTTCAAATGATTATAACCGTCGTAGCATCAATCTACAAATTGATACTAACGAACCAGGTCGTATTATCGGCTACCATGGTAAAGTTTTGAAGGCCTTGCAACTGTTGGCTCAAAATTATCTTTACAACCGCTATTCAAGAACTTTCTACATTACAATCAATGTCAATGATTATGTTGAACACCGTGCAGAAGTCTTGCAGACCTATGCGCAAAAATTGGCGACTCGTGTTTTAGAAGAAGGACGTAGTCATCAGACAGATCCAATGTCGAATAGCGAACGCAAGATTATTCATCGTATTATTTCACGTATGGATGGCGTGACCAGTTACTCTGAAGGTGATGAGCCAAATCGTTATGTTGTCGTAGATACAGAATAAGTAAAATCAGGGTTATCCTGATTTTTTGCTAGCTGGAGGAAATTAAATTAATGTTGAATAAGATAAGAGACTATTTAGACTTTGCTGGTTTGCAGTACCGTAATCCTGATAAGGCGGGAGCAGAGCGAGAGAAAATGCTGGAATTGCGCCACAAAGGCCAAGAGGCTCGAAAGGCTTTTACAGAACTGGCTAAAGCCTTTCAAGCAAGTCATCCAGAATGGCAACTTCAACAGACTAGCCAGTGGATGAATCAGGCGCAACGTTTACGACCACATTTTTGGGTTTATCTACAGAGAGACGGACAAGTAACAGAACCTATGTTGGCTCTTCGTTTGTATGGGACATCTACTGACTTTGGAATTTCCTTAGAGGTCAGTTTCATCGAGCGTAAGAAAGATGAGCGAACTCTAGGCAAGCAGGCCAAAGTTTTAAAAGTTCCAACCGTTGAAGGTGTTTATTATCTAGTCTACTCTGATGGTCAAAGTCAACGGTGGGAGGCGAACGAAGAAAATCGTCAAATTTTAAGAAATAAACTATCCAATCAGGAAGTCCGAAAAGTGTTAGTTAAAATAGATGTCCCTATAACAGAGAATTCATCTGAAGAAGAAATCGTAGAAGCCCTACTGAAATCTTATGATAAAATTCTTCCATTTTATCTAGCTACGAGAAACTAAGCTAATCATTAAAATATCATAAATCATACAGTCCAAGAGTGAACAGTCCGCTGTGTAATTCTTGGTCTTTTTGTTTACGCTTTCAAATTATATAATAAACCTACAAAAACAATTCAAAAGGAGAACAATTATGGAAGTCATTTCAAGTGTTCTAAATTGGTTTTCTAGCAATATTTTGCAGAATCCCGCATTTTTCGTAGGTTTATTGGTGTTGATAGGATACGCACTTTTGAAAAAACCTGCCCACGACGTTTTCTCAGGGTTTGTTAAAGCAACAGTAGGGTATATGTTGCTCAATGTGGGTGCAGGTGGTTTGGTTACAACCTTCCGTCCGATCTTAGCAGCCCTTAACTACAAATTCCAAATTGGTGCAGCGGTTATCGACCCTTACTTTGGACTTGCTGCAGCAAACAACAAAATTGCAGCAGAGTTTCCAGATTTTGTTGGAACTGCAACTACAGCTCTATTGATTGGTTTCGGAATAAATATCTTGCTCGTAGCTCTTCGCAAGATCACGAAGGTAAGAACCCTCTTTATTACTGGTCACATCATGGTACAACAAGCTGCAACAGTATCTCTTATGGTTCTATTCTTAGTACCACAATTGCGCAATGCTTACGGTACAGCAGCGATTGGTATCATCTGTGGACTTTACTGGGCAGTTAGTTCAAATATGACTGTTGAGGCAACTCAACGCTTGACTGGTGGTGGCGGATTTGCGATTGGTCACCAACAGCAATTTGCAATCTGGTTTGTAGATAAAGTAGCAGGACGCTTTGGTAAGAAAGAAGAAAGTTTAGACAATCTTAAATTACCTAAGTTCCTCTCAATCTTCCACGATACAGTTGTTGCATCTGCTACCTTGATGCTCGTATTCTTCGGAGCCATTCTTTTAATCTTGGGTCCAGACATTATGTCTAATAAAGAAGTCATCACTTCAGGAACTCTATTCAATCCTGCTAAACAAGATTTCTTTATGTACATTATTCAAACAGCCTTTACCTTCTCAGTTTACTTGTTCGTTTTGATGCAAGGTGTCCGCATGTTCGTATCTGAGTTGACAAACGCCTTCCAAGGTATTTCAAACAAATTGTTGCCAGGCTCATTCCCAGCGGTTGACGTTGCAGCTTCTTATGGATTTGGTTCTCCAAACGCTGTCTTGTCAGGATTTGCCTTTGGTTTGATTGGTCAATTGATCACAATTGTCTTGCTCATCGTCTTTAAAAATCCGATTCTTATTATTACAGGATTTGTACCAGTGTTCTTTGACAATGCAGCCATTGCGGTCTACGCTGATAAACGCGGTGGATGGAAAGCGGCTGTTATCCTATCCTTCATCTCAGGTGTTCTCCAAGTTGCTTTAGGAGCTCTCTGTGTAGCTCTTCTTGATTTAGCATCTTATGGTGGTTACCATGGAAATATCGACTTTGAATTCCCATGGCTTGGATTTGGATATATCTTCAAATACCTTGGTATTGTTGGTTATCTACTTGTGTGTCTCTTCTTGCTTGTTATTCCTCAACTTCAATTTGCCAAAGCAAAAGATAAAGAGAAATATTACAACGGTGCAGTTCAAGAAGAAGCTTAGTATCTAGAAAAGGAGAAATAAAATGGTTAAAGTATTAGCAGCGTGCGGAAATGGAATGGGTTCATCAATGGTTATCAAGATGAAGGTTGAAAATGCTCTCCGTAAGCTTAATCAAACAGATTTTACAGTCAATTCATGCAGTGTCGGTGAAGCTAAAGGTTTAGCAGCAGGATATGACATCGTAATCGCTTCTCTTCATTTGATCCAAGAATTGGAAGGGCGAACTAATGGGAAGTTAATTGGGCTTGACAACTTGATGGATGATAAAGAAATCACTGAAAAACTCAGTCAAGCACTACAGTAAAAGGTTGGAGGGGGCTGGATAGAAACTGAGAGTCATCGTTTCTGTCCTTCTCCCTCTTTAAATAAAGGAGGCAGATATGAATTTAAAACAAGCTTTAATTGACAATGACTCGATCCGACTAGGTTTAGAAGCTAAAGACTGGAAAGAAGCAGTCAAGGTAGCAGTAGATCCCTTGATTGAAAGTGGAGCAATTTTGCCAGAGTATTACGATGCTATCATTGAATCGACTGAAGAGTATGGCCCATACTATATCTTAATGCCAGGTATGGCTATGCCCCATGCTAGACCTGAAGCTGGAGTGCAAAGAGATGCCTTTTCATTGATCACCTTACAAAATCCTGTTGTATTTTCAGATGGGAAAGAAGTTTCAGTTTTGTTGGCACTAGCAGCAACAAGCTCAAAAATTCACACAAGTGTAGCCATTCCACAGATTATTGCCTTGTTTGAATTAGAAGATTCTATCGCACGTTTACAGGTTTGCCAGACTAAGGAAGATGTCTTGACGATGATTGAAGAATCTAAGGATAGCCCTTATCTCGAGGGATTGGATTTGGAAAGTTAGAAAGAGGAATAAAGAGATGACAAAAAGAATACCTAATTTACAAGTTGCATTAGATCATTCAGACTTGCAAGGAGCGATTAAAGCAGCTGTTTCTGTTGGTCAGGAAGTAGATATTATCGAAGCTGGAACTGTTTGCTTATTACAAGTTGGAAGTGAACTGGTTGAAGTCTTGCGAAGCCTTTTTCCAGATAAGATTATTGTGGCAGACACAAAATGTGCCGATGCTGGTGGAACAGTTGCCAAAAATAATGCCGTTCGTGGTGCCGATTGGATGACTTGTATCTGTTGTGCAACTATCCCTACTATGGAAGCGGCTCTAAAGGCTATCATGGCTGAACGTGGAGACCGAGGCGAAATCCAGATTGAACTTTATGGCGATTGGACTTTTGAACAAGCTCAGCTTTGGCTAGATGCTGGTATCTCACAAGCTATTTATCACCAATCTCGTGATGCACTTCTTGCTGGTGAGACTTGGGGTGAAAAAGACCTTAATAAGGTTAAAAAACTTATCGACATGGGCTTCCGTGTGTCTGTAACAGGTGGTCTAGATGTAGATACTCTCAAACTATTTGAAGGCGTTGATGTCTTTACCTTTATCGCAGGTCGTGGAATTACAGAGGCTGCAGATCCAGCAGGAGCAGCGCGTGCCTTCAAGGATGAAATCAGACGAATTTGGGGGTAAACCATGGCACGTCCAATTGGAATTTATGAAAAGGCAACCCCGACACACTTTACTTGGCTAGAACGTTTAAATTTTGCCAAGGAGTTAGGCTTTGATTTTGTCGAGATGTCTATTGATGAACGTGACGAGCGTTTAGCAAGACTGGACTGGAGCAAGGACGAGCGTTTGGAAGTTGTCAAAGCAATCTATAAAACTGGTGTTCGTATTCCTTCTATCTGTTTTTCAGGCCATCGTCGCTACCCATTGGGATCAAATGATCCAGTTCTAGAGGAAAAATCTCTAGAACTCATGAAAAAATGTATTGAATTAGCCCAAGACTTGGGAGTTCGTACTATTCAATTAGCTGGTTACGACGTTTATTATGAGGAAAAGTCACCCCAGACACGCCAACGTTTTATCAAAAATTTGAGAAAAGCTTGTGACTGGGCTGAAGAGGCTCAGGTGGTGCTTGCTATTGAAATTATGGATGATCCTTTCATCAATAGCATCGAAAAATACTTGGCTGTAGAAAAAGAGATTGACTCTCCCTACCTCTTTGTATACCCAGATATTGGTAATGTATCTGCATGGCATAATGATGTCTACAGTGAATTTTATCTTGGGCATCATGCCATCGCAGCTCTCCATCTCAAGGATACTTATACAGTGACAGAAAGTTCAAAGGGCCAGTTCCGAGATGTAACTTTTGGGCAAGGTTGTGTCAAATGGGAAGAAGCTTTCGATATTTTAAAACAAACCAATTATAATGGACCTTTCCTAATCGAAATGTGGTCTGAAAATTGTGAAACTGTAGAAGAAACACGCGCAGCCATTCAAGAGGCGCAAGCTTTTCTCTATCCACTAATTAAGAAAGCAGGTTTGATGTAAGATGAATCAAGTAATAAACGATATGCGTAAACGAGTCTGTAATGCCAATCAATCATTACCAAAACATGGACTTGTTAAATTTACCTGGGGAAATGTATCGGAAGTCAATCGCGAACTAGGTGTCATTGTTATTAAACCATCAGGCGTAGATTATGACGAATTGACACCTGAAAACATGGTGGTGACGGACTTGGATGGCCAAGTTCTAGAAGGAGATTTAAGACCATCTTCTGACCTCCCAACTCATGTGCAGTTATATAAGGCATGGCAAGAGATTGGTAGTGTGGTACACACCCATTCGACAGAAGCAGTTGGTTGGGCACAGGCTGGACGTGATATTCCTTTCTATGGAACAACCCATGCAGATTATTTCTACGGTTCAATCCCTTGCGCTCGTAGTTTGACCAAAGATGAAGTAGAAGTAGCCTATGAAAAAGATACTGGCTTGGTTATCGTAGAAGAATTTGAGCGTCGTGGTCTCAATCCTGTTGAAGTACCAGGTATTGTTGTACGCAATCACGGTCCATTCACCTGGGGAAAAAATCCAGAGAATGCTGTTTATCACTCTGTCGTACTAGAGGAAGTATCAAAGATGAATCGCTTTACAGAACAAATCAATCCAAGAGTTGAACCTGCTCCTCAGTACATTCTAGAAAAACACTACCAACGTAAGCATGGACCAAATGCTTATTACGGTCAAAAGAAATAAGAAATTGAATTGAAAAGAGGCTAGGACCTTTCGATCCAAGCCTCGCTTTTGTAATTGTAAGTATTCGTTATTAAGAGACTACTGTTGATAATTGAAATGCGTTAGTGAATGTGATACTATTATAAAGTTGTTTTCAAGGCAGTTGATTGATAGAGGAGTATGAAATATGGTACTGGATAAGGCAAGTTGTGATTTACTTCAATATTTGATGGATCAAGAAACGTCCAAAACGATTATGGCGATTTCAAAAGATTTGAAAGAGTCAAGAAGGAAAATTTATTATCACATTGACAAAATCAATGCTGCTTTGGGTGACGAGGCGCTTCATATCATTAGTATTCCACGAATTGGTATTCACTTAACGGAAGAGCAGAGAGATGCTTGTTGTGAACTATTATCGGAAGTAGATTCGTACGATTATATCATGAGTGCGCATGAACGTATGATGATAATGTTACTATGGATAGGTATTTCTAAAGAACGTATTACGATTGAAAAATTGATGGAGTTAACAGAGGTGTCTAGGAATACTGTTCTCAATGATTTGAATAGTATTCGTTATCAACTAACTTTGGAACAATATCAGGTGACCTTGCAAGTGAGCAAGTCACAGGGATACCATCTTCATGCCCACCCCCTTAATAAAATTCAGTATCTTCAATCGCTTCTATATCATATTTTTATGGAAGAAAATGCCACTTTTGTATCTATTTTAGAAGATAAGATGAAAGAGAGGTTAGATGGTGAGTGTTTGCTTTCTGTTGAAATGAACCAATTTTTTAAGGAACAGGTTCCTTTAGTTGAACAAGATTTAGGGAAGAAAATAAACCATCATGAAGTAACTTTTATGTTGCAGGTTCTACCTTATTTGCTGTTAAGCTGTCATAATGTTGAACAGTATCAAGAAAGACATCAGGATATAGAGAAAGAATTTTCTTTGATAAGAAAAAGAATAGAGTATCAGGTGTCTAAGAAATTAGGAGAGCGGTTGTTTCAAAAGTTTGAAATTTCTTTGTCAGAACTTGAAGTTTCTCTTGTAGCTGTTCTTCTCCTCTCCTATCGTAAAGATTTGGATATTCATGCAGAAAGTGATGATTTTCGGCAATTAAAACTTGCTTTAGAAGAATTTATCTGGTATTTTGAATCACAAATCCGAATGGAGATTGAGAACAAGGATGATTTGTTACGAAATTTGATGATCCACTGTAAAGCCTTGTTATTTAGAAAGACGTACGGTATTTTTTCTAAAAATCCTCTAACAAAACAAATTCGATCCAAGTATGGAGAATTATTTTTAGTCACTAGAAAATCTGCGGAAATTTTAGAAGGAGCATGGTTTATTCGGCTAACAGACGATGATATTGCCTATTTGACGATTCATATTGGAGGATTTTTAAAGTATACACCATCGTCTCAAAAAAATATGAAAAAAGTTTATCTCGTTTGTGATGAAGGTGTTGCGGTTTCGAGACTTTTGCTGAAACAATGCAAACTTTATTTTCCAAATGAGCAAATTGGCACTGTATTTACAACAGAACAATTTAAGAGTGTGGAAGATATTGCACAAGTTGATGTAGTGATTACTACTAATGATGATTTGGATAGCAGATTTCCGATTTTAAGGGTTAATCCTATCCTTGAAGCAGAAGATATTTTGAAAATGCTAGACTATCTTAAACACAATATATTTCGTAATGAGAGCAAAAGTTTCAGAGAAAATCTTTCTAGTCTTATTTCGTCTTATATTGTAGACAGCAAGTTGGCTAGTAAGTTCCAAGAAGAGGTTCAAACACTTATAAATCAAGAAATAGTAGTTCAAGCTTTTTTGGAAGATATTTGAAGGACAGTCCAATGATGAACACAAACCTGTGTTTTTCTTGGTCTTTTTTAGTGTTTTGAAGGGTGGTATACTAGTTTCAAAGATAACAATTATATCCAAAGGAGGCAACATATGCCAAACGTCAAAGAAATTACAAGAGAGTCATGGATTTTAGCTACTTTCCCAGAGTGGGGAACATGGTTGAACGAAGAAATCGAAGAAGAAGTCGTACCTGAAGGCAATTTTGCCATGTGGTGGCTAGGCAACTGTGGTACTTGGATTAAGACACCAGGTGGTGCTAACGTTGTCATGGACCTTTGGTCAAACCGTGGAAAATCAACCAAAAAAGTGAAAGATATGGTTCGTGGGCACCAAATGGCAAATATGGCAGGTGTTCGTAAGTTGCAACCAAACTTGCGTGTTCAGCCAATGGTTATCGATCCATTTGCTATCAACGAACTAGACTATTACTTAGTTTCACACTTCCATAGTGATCATATCGACCCATACACAGCTGCAGCAATTCTCAACAATCCTAAGTTAGAGCATGTTAAGTTTATCGGTCCTTACCACTGTGGACGAATCTGGGAAGGATGGGGTGTTCCAAAAGAACGTATCATCGTTGTTAAACCAGGTGACACTATCGAATTAAAAGATATGAAGATTCATGCAGTAGAATCATTTGACCGTACTTGCTTGGTAACTCTCCCAGTGAACGGTGCTGATGAGACAGGCGGTGAACTTGCTGGCTTAGCTGTTACAGATGAAGAAATGGCTCAAAAGGCTGTTAACTATATCTTTGAAACACCAGGTGGAACCATCTATCATGGTGCAGATTCTCACTTCTCAAACTATTTTGCAAAACATGGTAAAGACTTTAAAATTGATGTTGCTTTGAATAACTATGGTGAAAATCCGGTAGGTATCCAAGATAAAATGACATCTATCGACCTTCTTCGTATGGCAGAAAATCTGCGTACCAAAGTCATTATCCCAGTTCACTATGATATCTGGTCTAACTTCATGGCTTCTACTAATGAGATTCTAGAACTTTGGAAAATGAGAAAAGATCGCTTGCAATACGATTTCCATCCATTTATCTGGGAAGTTGGCGGTAAGTACACTTATCCTCAAGATCAACACTTAGTAGAATACCATCATCCACGTGGTTTTGATGATTGTTTTGAACAAGACTCTAACATTCAATTTAAAGCTTTGCTATAATATAAAAATATTCTATGGATGTTATCCGTATGTTGCATGATACCGATAATTTTCATATAATAGTAAAATAGAATGTGTGATTCAATAATCACCTCAAATAGAAAGGAAATTCTATGTCAAATCTATCTGTTAATGCAATTCGTTTCCTAGGTATTGACGCCATTAATAAAGCCAACTCAGGTCACCCAGGTGTGGTTATGGGAGCAGCTCCGATGGCTTATAGCCTCTTTACAAAACAACTTCGTATCAATCCAGATCAACCAAACTGGATTAACCGTGACCGCTTTATTCTTTCAGCTGGTCATGGTTCAATGCTCCTTTATGCCCTTCTTCACCTTTCTGGTTTTGAAGATGTCAGCATGGATGAAATCAAGAGCTTCCGTCAATGGGGTTCAAAAACACCAGGTCACCCAGAATTTGGTCATACAGCAGGAATTGATGCTACAACAGGTCCTCTAGGTCAAGGGATTTCAACTGCTACTGGTTTTGCCCAAGCAGAACGTTTCTTAGCAGCTAAATATAACCGCGAAGGCTACAATATCTTTGACCACTATACTTACGTTATCTGTGGAGACGGAGACTTGATGGAAGGTGTCTCAAGCGAGGCAGCTTCATACGCAGGCTTGCAAAAACTAGACAAGTTGGTTGTTCTTTATGATTCAAATGACATCAACTTGGATGGTGAGACAAAGGATTCCTTTACAGAAAGTGTTCGTGACCGTTACAATGCCTACGGTTGGCATACTGCCTTGGTTGAAGATGGAACAGACTTGGGAGCTATTCATGCTGCTATCGAAACAGCTAAAGCTTCAGGCAAGCCATCTTTGATTGAAGTGAAGACGGTTATTGGATACGGTTCTCCAAACAAACAAGGAACTAATGCCGTACACGGTGCTCCTCTTGGAGCAGATGAAACTGCAGCAACTCGTCAAGCGCTTGGTTGGGACTACGAACCATTTGAAATTCCAGAACAAGTTTATGCTGATTTCAAAGAACATGTTGCAGACCGTGGCGCATCAGCTTATGAAGCTTGGACAAAATTAGTTGCTGACTATAAAGAAGCGCATCCAGAATTGGCTGCAGAAGTAGAAGCCATTATTGATGGACGTGATCCAGTTGAAGTGACTCCAGCAGACTTCCCAGCTTTAGAAAATGGTTTCTCTCAAGCAACTCGTAATTCAAGCCAAGATGCCTTGAATGTTGTGGCGGCTAAGTTACCAACCTTCCTAGGTGGATCAGCTGACCTTGCTCACTCAAACATGACTTATATCAAGACTGACGGACTTCAAGACGATACTAATCGCTTGAACCGTAACATTCAGTTTGGTGTTCGTGAATTTGCAATGGGAACTATCTTGAACGGGATGGCCCTTCACGGTGGACTTCGTGTATACGGTGGAACTTTCTTCGTCTTCTCTGACTATGTGAAGGCAGCCGTTCGCTTGTCAGCCTTACAAGGACTTCCTGTGACTTATGTCTTTACCCACGATTCAATCGCAGTCGGGGAAGATGGCCCAACGCACGAACCAGTTGAACACTTAGCAGGTCTTCGTGCTATGCCAAATCTAAATGTTTTCCGTCCAGCAGATGCGCGTGAAACGCAAGCGGCTTGGTACCTTGCAGTGACAAGTGAAAAAACACCAACTGCCCTTGTCTTGACACGTCAAAACTTGACTGTTGAAGAAGGAACAGACTTCGACAAGGTTGCAAAAGGTGCCTATGTTGTCTATGAAAATGCATCAGACTTTGATACCATCTTGATTGCGACAGGTTCAGAGGTTAATCTTGCTGTCTCAGCTGCCAAAGAATTGGCTAGTCAAGGTGCAAAAGTCCGCGTAGTCAGCATGCCATCTACAGATGTCTTTGATAAACAAGATGTGGCTTACAAGGAAGAAATTCTTCCAAATGCAGTTCGCCGTCGTGTTGCAGTCGAAATGGGTGCAACTCAAAACTGGTACAAATATGTTGGACTAGATGGTGCAGTTCTTGGTATTGATACCTTTGGAGCCTCTGCTCCAGCACCAAAAGTATTGGCAGAATATGGCTTTACTGTTGAAAATCTTGTAAAAGTCGTTCAAAACTTGAAATAATCCTAAAAATCAGGGCGCAAGCTCTGGTTTTTCTTACTAGAAAAGCAAGGTACAACCTTGTAAAAGTAACTGAAATTTGATATAGTAGTCCTATGTAAAATACAAAGGAGAAAACAATGAATCCAAATTATACATTTTTAATCATGCTTGTGGCGATGTTAGGCTTGATGTTCTTTATGCAACGCTCTCAAAAGAAACAAGCACAAAAACGTATGGAAAGCTTAAATAAACTGCAAAAAGGCTATGAAGTGATTACAATCGGTGGACTTTACGGAACAGTCGATGAAGTAGATACTGAGAAGAGAACGATTGTTCTTGATGTAGATGGAGTTTACTTGACTTTTGAACTAGCTGCTATCAAGACCGTATTACCGCTGAAAGAAACAGCTTCACTAGAAGGCGCAATTGAAAAATAAGACGGGATTACTAACTCCCGTTTTTCTATAAAAGAAAGGAAATGGGATGAAAAAACTAGTCTTTGTCTGTTTGGGGAATATTTGTCGCAGCCCTATGGCCGAGTTTGTTATGAAATCAATGACAGATAATTATGAAATCCAAAGTCGAGCGACTTCCTCTTGGGAACATGGTAATCCGATTCATAAGGGAACTCAAGGGATTTTTCAACAGTATGAGATTCCTTATGAAAAAGGCAAGACATCGCTTCAGATTAGTAAGGAAGATTTTGAAGCCTTTGATTATATTATCGGTATGGATGCTTCAAATGTTTCTGACTTACGTCAGATGTGTCCAGCAGACTGTAAAGATAAGATTTACTCATTCGCATCTGAAAGTGTTCCAGATCCTTGGTATACAGGAGATTTTGAGGAAACCTATCGACGTGTTCAAGAGGGTTGCAGGGCTTGGTTAGAATGTTTAGAAAAGGAGAGTGAAGATGGAAAATCTTGAGAATTTTTACGAGAAGTATCGTGTCTATCTGACTCGTCCACGTTTAGAGCTTTTAGCAGTAGTTGCCATTGTTTTTTGTGCTGTACTCGTCTTTTTTCTAAATATTCCCGGAAAAGGAGTTCTAAAGCTTGATAATGGAACGATTATTTACGACGGCAGTCTTATCCGTGGTAAAATGAATGGGCAAGGTACCATTACCTTCCAAAACGGGGACCATTATACAGGTGGTTTCAGCAATGGAGCCTTCAATGGAAAAGGTACCTTTCAATCTAAAGAAGGCTGGACCTACGAAGGTGATTTTGTAAATGGTCAGGCTGAAGGAAAAGGGAAACTAACAACAGAACAAGAAGTCGTTTATGAAGGAACTTTTAAACAAGGCGTTTTTCAACAAAAATAGGGCCTCCTTATCAAAGGAGGTATTGTTATAAGCTTTAAGTAAGCGCTTACCTGCAAATCCTTTTCTTTCCAAGTCTCTCTTCCAAGCAAGGTTGTGAAATAAAAAATTTTTGAAATAAATTTCACAAACTCTAAAGAAAAAGCTTGTGGAGAAAAGATAATGAGAAAAAATTCACAAGTAACCAAAAATTCTTTGTGAAATGTTTATGAAACTGTTTACAAAGTTGAAATAATGCGTTATAATAAACTTGTGAAAAAATTAACAAAGGATATCGATCCTTGAAAGCTATGGAGGAAAATATGGCTGATAAAAAAACTGTGACACCAGAAGAAAAAAAACTCGCTGCTGAAAAGCATGTCGATGGCTTGGTGCAAAAAGCTTTAGTTGCTCTTGAGGAAATGCGTAAACTCGACCAAGAACAGGTCGACTACATCGTAGCTAAAGCGTCAGTGGCAGCTTTGGATGCCCACGGAGAATTGGCTTTACATGCCTTTGAAGAAACAGGACGTGGTGTATTTGAAGATAAAGCAACTAAGAACTTGTTTGCTTGTGAACACGTAGTAAACAACATGCGCCACACTAAGACAGTTGGCGTTATCGAAGAAGACGATGTAACAGGTTTGACTCTTATTGCTGAACCAGTTGGTGTTGTCTGTGGTATCACTCCAACAACAAACCCAACATCAACAGCAATCTTCAAATCATTGATTTCATTGAAGACACGTAATCCAATCGTTTTTGCCTTCCACCCATCAGCTCAAGAATCATCAGCTCACGCAGCTCAAATCGTTCGTGATGCTGCGATTAAAGCAGGAGCTCCTGAAAACTGCGTACAGTGGATCACTGAACCATCTATGGAAGCAACTAGTGCCCTTATGAACCACGAAGGTGTTGCGACAATCCTTGCAACAGGTGGTAATGCCATGGTTAAAGCCGCATACTCATGTGGTAAACCAGCTCTTGGGGTAGGTGCCGGAAACGTTCCAGCTTATGTTGAAAAATCAGCAAACATCCGTCAAGCAGCACACGATATCGTTATGTCTAAATCATTTGATAACGGTATGGTTTGTGCCTCAGAGCAAGCGGTTATCATTGACAAAGAAATTTACGATGAATTTGTAGCAGAGTTCAAATCTTACCACACTTACTTTGTAAACAAAAAAGAAAAAGCTCTTCTTGAAGAATTCTGCTTCGGCGTGAAAGCAAACAGCAAAAACTGTGCTGGTGCGAAATTGAACGCTGACATCGTTGGTAAACCAGCAACTTGGATTGCAGAGCAAGCAGGATTTACAGTTCCAGAAGGAACAAACATTCTTGCTGCAGAATGTAAAGAAGTTGGTGAAAGCGAGCCTTTGACCCGTGAAAAATTATCACCAGTTATCGCAGTTTTGAAATCTGAAAGCCGTGAAGATGGTATTGCCAAAGCTCGTCAAATGGTTGAATTTAACGGTCTTGGACACTCAGCAGCTATCCACACAGCTGACGAAGAATTAACTAAAGAATTTGGTAAAGCTGTTAAAGCTATTCGTGTTATCTGTAACTCACCTTCTACTTTCGGTGGTATCGGGGATGTTTACAATGCCTTCTTGCCATCATTGACACTCGGATGTGGTTCTTACGGACGCAACTCAGTTGGGGATAACGTTAGTGCCATTAACCTCTTGAATATCAAAAAAGTCGGAAGACGGAGAAATAACATGCAATGGATGAAACTTCCTTCAAAAACATACTTTGAACGTGATTCAATTCAATACCTTCAAAAATGTCGTGACGTTGAACGTGTCATGATCGTTACTGACCATGCCATGGTAGAGCTTGGTTTCCTTGATCGTATCATCGAACAACTTGACCTTCGTCGCAATAAGGTGGTTTACCAAATCTTTGCTGATGTAGAACCAGACCCAGATATCACTACGGTTGAACGTGGTACTGAGATTATGCGTGCCTTCAAACCAGATACAATCATCGCTCTCGGTGGTGGATCTCCAATGGATGCCGCTAAAGTAATGTGGCTCTTCTACGAACAACCAGAAGTGGACTTCCGTGACCTTGTTCAAAAATTCATGGATATCCGTAAACGTGCCTTCAAATTCCCATTGCTTGGTAAGAAGACTAAATTCATCGCGATTCCAACTACATCTGGTACAGGATCTGAAGTAACACCATTTGCCGTTATCTCTGATAAAGCAAACAACCGTAAATACCCAATCGCTGACTACTCATTGACACCAACTGTGGCAATCGTAGACCCTGCCTTGGTATTGACAGTTCCTGGAGTTGTTGCTGCGGACACTGGTATGGACGTATTGACTCACGCGACTGAAGCTTACGTATCACAAATGGCTAGCGACTACACTGACGGACTTGCACTTCAAGCCATCAAGCTTGTATTCGAAAACCTTGAAAGCTCAGTTAAGAATGCAGACTTCCACTCACGCGAGAAAATGCATAACGCTTCAACAATCGCTGGTATGGCCTTTGCCAATGCCTTCCTAGGTATTTCTCACTCAATGGCTCATAAGATTGGTGCGCAATTCCACACAATTCACGGTCGTACAAATGCTATCTTGCTTCCATACGTCATCCGCTACAACGGTACACGTCCAGCTAAGACAGCAACATGGCCTAAGTACAACTACTACCGTGCAGATGAAAAATACCAAGATATCGCACGCATGCTTGGACTTCCAGCTTCTACTCCAGAAGAAGGTGTGGAGTCTTACGCAAAAGCTGTCTACGAACTTGGTGAGCGCGTAGGTATCCAAATGAACTTCAAAGCACAAGGTATCGACGAAAAAGAATGGAAAGAACATTCACGTGAATTAGCCTTCCTTGCTTACGAAGACCAATGTTCACCAGCTAACCCACGCCTTCCAATGGTTGACCATATGCAAGAAATCATCGAAGATTCTTACTATGGTTACAAAGAAAGACCAGGACGCCGTAAATAATCGTTTATCAGCCTAGAGACAGGAATTTCCTGTCTCTTTTTTGTGAAATTGGAGTATCGAAAATAAATTTTAGCTTTCTGTTTTAGATTTTTATCTCAAAAGAAAAGTGGGAAATGACTAGGTAGACAAAGAAAGACAGCAGTATAGGCTTTTGAAGGAGAAAGAAAAATAAGTGGGGTATAGACAAAAAACAACGCCCGTACTTGCAATTAAACTTAAATAGTTATATAATAGGTTTGTTGAAAGGTGATTTGTAGTGATTCAAGTTACTCTTTTCACAATAAAAATTTCATGATTTTCATAAGGAGGAAATCACTAATGGTAGTTAAAGTTGGTATTAACGGTTTCGGACGTATCGGTCGTCTTGCTTTCCGTCGTATCCAAAACGTAGAAGGTGTTGAAGTTACTCGTATCAACGACCTTACAGATCCAGTTATGCTTGCACACTTGTTGAAATACGACACAACTCAAGGTCGTTTCGACGGTACTGTTGAAGTTAAAGAAGGTGGATTCGAAGTTAACGGTAAATTCGTTAAAGTTTCTGCTGAACGTGATCCAGAACAAATCGACTGGGCTAACGACGGTGTAGACATCGTTCTTGAAGCAACTGGTTTCTTTGCTACTAAAGCAGCTGCTGAAAAACACTTGCACGCTGGTGGTGCTAAGAAAGTTGTTATCACTGCTCCTGGTGGATCAGATGTTAAAACAGTTGTATTTAACACTAACCATGACGTTCTTGATGGTACTGAAACAGTTATCTCAGGTGCTTCATGTACTACAAACTGTTTGGCTCCAATGGCTAAAGCTCTTCATGATAACTTTGGTGTTGTAGAAGGATTGATGACTACTATCCACGGTTACACTGGTGACCAAATGCTTCTTGATGGACCACACCGTAAAGGTGACCTTCGCCGTGCTCGTGCTGCTGCAGCTAACATCGTTCCTAACTCAACTGGTGCTGCTAAAGCAATCGGTTTGGTTATCCCTGAATTGAACGGTAAATTGGACGGAGCTGCTCAACGTGTTCCTGTTCCAACAGGTTCTGTAACTGAATTGGTAGCAGTTCTTGAAAAGAACGTTACTGTTGATGAAGTGAACGCAGCTATGAAAGCAGCTTCAAACGAATCATACGGTTACACAGAAGATCCAATCGTATCTTCAGATATCGTAGGTATGTCTTACGGTTCATTGTTTGACGCAACTCAAACTAAAGTTCTTGACGTTGACGGTAAACAATTGGTTAAAGTTGTATCATGGTACGACAACGAAATGTCATACACTGCACAACTTGTTCGTACTCTTGAATACTTCGCAAAAATCGCTAAATAATTCTTGAGTTGATAAAAAAGCAAGGCCTCTGGTCTTGCTTTTTAAATATTTAAAAATGGATGACACAATCATCCATTTTTTTTTATTTCTGTTTCAAAAGTATTCGAGAGGGCAGTAAAACTCAATTTTTCTAAGGTGAGTGGATGAGTAAAGGAAAGTCGAAAAGCATGAAGCATAAGCCGACTTGATTTTGATTTACTATTATAGAGAGGGTCACCCAGGATTGGGAAGCTATGATGAGCAAGGTGAACACGAATCTGATGGGTTCGACCTGTCTTTAGTTTGCAACGAACAAGAGTTGTTTTGTTGGGAAATTGCTTTAATCTGCTTACCTGCGTTTCAGCATATTGCCCATTTTTTGCATCAATTATTCTTTTTCTACGATCATGGCGATCACGTCCGATTTTGTCCCTGAAAACAAGCTCTCTGCCGTTGATATTTCCGTCAACAAGTGCCCAATATTCCCTGGAAATCTCTTTTTTCTCCAATAAGCGGTTGAGAATGGGTAGAATAAAAGCATTTTTAGCAAAGAGAACCAAGCCACTGGTTTCCATGTCCAGACGATGAACGACATAACAGGTCTGGCCAACGTAGGCACTGACATGGTTAAGAAGAGCAATTTCGTTTGGTTGATTGCCGTGCGTTTTCATCCCCTCTGGTTTGTTGACAATAATCAAGTGTTGATCTTGATAAATCTCTTGAACGAGGTCAGGATTGCCCCAAGGGATTTCTTTTTCGGGATAATCTTCCTTGTCAAAAGTTAACTGGCAAATATCTCCAGGATTTACCGTCTCGTTCCAATGAACTTCTCGCTGATTAATCAAAATGTGTTTCTTGATTCTCAAAAAATGACGGATTTTTCTAGGGATGAGGAGTTGTTCCTCAAGTAATTGCTTTACCGTCATTTGAGGTAGAGAGTCTGGTAATGTAAATGTGAATTTCATACAGATATTGTAACAAAAAAAGACCTATTTTGATAGGAAATAGCTAAATTCTTGTCTTCCTATGATGAAGATGATAAAATAAACGCATGAAATTAGATAAATTATTCGAGAAATTTCTTTCTCTTTTTAAAAAAGAAACAAGTGAACTAGAGGACTCTGATTCTACTAGCTTACGTCGCTCTCGTAGTGATCGAAAAAAATTAGCCCAAGTAGGTCCAATTCGAAAATTCTGGCGTCGCTATCATCTAACAAAGATTGTCCTTATACTAGGTTTGAGTGCAAGCTTGCTAGTTGGAACCTATTTGTTTGCTGTAGCCAAGTCAACCAATGTCAATGATTTGCAAAATGCCTTGAAAACTCGAACTCTCATTTTTGACCGTGAAGAAAAGGAGGCTGGTGCCTTGTCTGGTCAAAAAGGAACTTATGTTGAATTGACTGATATCAGTAAAAATTTGCAGAATGCCGTTATTGCGACAGAAGACCGTTCTTTTTATAAAAATGACGGAATTAACTATGGTCGTTTCTTCTTGGCTATTGTAACTGCTGGTCGTTCAGGTGGTGGTTCTACTATTACCCAACAGCTGGCTAAAAATGCCTATCTATCACAGGATCAAACTGTCGAGAGAAAAGCAAAAGAATTTTTCCTTGCCTTAGAATTAACAAAAAAATATAGTAAGGATCAGATCTTAACCATGTACCTTAATAACGCATATTTTGGAAATGGTGTGTGGGGTGTAGAAGATGCGAGTAAGAAATACTTTGGAGTTTCTGCATCAGAAGTGAGTCTGGATCAAGCTGCGACTCTGGCAGGGATGCTAAAGGGTCCAGAGCTATATAACCCCTTGAAATCTGTAGAAGATTCTACTAATCGTCGTGATACTGTCTTGCAAAATATGCTGGCAGCGGGTTATATTGATAAAAATCAAGAAACCGAAGCTGCAGAAGTTGATATGACTTCGCAATTGCACGATAAGTATGAAGGAAAAATCTCAGATTACCGCTATCCTTCTTACTTTGATGCGGTGGTTAACGAAGCCGTTTCCAAGTATAATCTAACAGAGGAAGAAATTGTCAATAATGGCTACCGCATTTATACAGAGCTGGACCAAAACTATCAAGCAAATATGCAGGTTGTCTATGAAAATACATCGCTATTTCCGAGGGCAGAGGATGGAACATTTGCTCAATCAGGAAGTGTAGCTCTCGAACCGAAAACAGGTGGAGTTCGTGGAGTTGTCGGTCAGGTTGCTGGCAATGATAAAACTGGATTCCGGAATTTCAACTATGCAACTCAATCAAAACGTAGCCCTGGTTCTACAATTAAGCCTTTAGTTGTTTATACGCCTGCAGTTGAAGCTGGCTGGGCTTTGAATAAGCAGTTGGATAACCATACTATGCAGTATGACAGCTATAAGGTTGATAACTATGCCGGGATCAAAACGAGTCGAGAAGTTCCTATGTATCAAGCCTTGGCAGAATCGCTTAATCTGCCTGCTGTTGCCACTGTTAATGATTTGGGCGTTGATAAGGCTTTTGAGGCGGGCGAAAAATTCGGACTCAACATGGAAAAGGTCGATCGTGTTCTTGGTGTCGCCTTGGGAAGCGGTGTTGAAACCAACCCTCTTCAAATGGCTCAAGCATATGCTGCCTTTGCAAATGAAGGTTTAATGCCGGAAGCTCATTTTATTAGTAGAATTGAAAATGCTAGTGGTCAGGTCATTGCGAGCCATAAAAATTCACAAAAACGGGTGATTGATAAGTCTGTAGCTGACAAGATGACCAGTATGATGTTGGGGACATTCACCAACGGTACCGGTATTAGTTCATCACCTGCAGACTATGTCATGGCAGGAAAAACAGGAACAACTGAAGCTGTTTTTAATCCGGAATACACAAGTGACCAGTGGGTGATTGGTTATACACCGGATGTAGTGATTAGTCACTGGCTTGGTTTCCCTACGACTGATGAAAATCACTATCTAGCAGGATCTACTTCAAACGGTGCAGCCCATGTCTTTAGAAACATTGCCAATACCATTTTACCTTATACGCCAGGAAGTACCTTTACAGTTGAAAATGCGTATAAGCAAAATGGAATTGCACCAGCCAATACAAGAAATCAAGTACAGAGTAATGAAGAAAATCAGGCGGATAATAGCCTTTCTGATATTAGAAGTCGTGCACAAAATCTGGTAGATGAGGCTAGCCGTGCTATCTCGGATGCTAAAATTAAGGAAAAGGCTCAAACGATATGGGATTCGGTAGTCAATCTATTTCGTTAAGATGCTTGTCAAAGCCTAGCTTTCTTGTTATAATAGATAGGATGGAGGCGTTATGGCACTAAAAAAAGCAAGCCTAGCTTGTGCGGTTTGTGGTTCGAGAAACTATTCAATCAAGATCAGCGGAAACCCCAAGCCAACACGACTAGAAGTAAATAAATTTTGTAAACATTGTGGTAAGTACACTACACACAGAGAAACGAGATAGGAGAGAGCGATGCGTTTTATTGGAGATATTTTTAGACTTCTTAAAGACACAACATGGCCAACTCGCAAGGAAAGCTGGAGAGATTTTCGTTCTATCATGGAATACACTGCTTTCTTTGTTGTGATTATTTATATTTTTGACAAGTTGATTGTTTCAGGTTTGATTCGATTTATTAACATTTTTTAGAAGACCTGTGGAGTTATTCACGCTAGAAATCTTCTATTATGAAAGGAAGTATCATGGATAGTTTTGATAAAGGATGGTTTGTCTTACAAACCTATTCTGGTTATGAAAATAAGGTAAAAGAAAATCTATTGCAACGTGCACAAACCTACAATATGTTGGATAATATTTTACGTGTTGAAATTCCAACACAAACAGTGCAAGTTGAAAAAAATGGAAAGAGAAAAGAAGTAGAAGAGAATCGCTTTCCAGGTTATGTTCTTGTAGAAATGGTGATGACAGATGAAGCTTGGTTTGTTGTTCGAAACACACCAAACGTTACAGGATTCGTCGGATCTCACGGAAATAGATCAAAACCAACTCCATTATTGGAACAAGAAATCCGTGATATCTTGGTTTCTATGGGACAAACTGTACAAGAGTTTGATATCGATGTTGAAGTTGGTCAAACTGTACGTATCATTGATGGTGCTTTTGCAGACTATACTGGTAAGATTACAGAGATTGATAACAATAAAGTGAAGATGATTATCTCTATGTTTGGTAATGACACAGTTGCAGAAGTAAACCTAAACCAAATTGCAGAATTATAACCCTGAGAGAGGCAAGACCTCTCTTTTTTGTGCAGTTTAGACTGTGTAGGGAACAGAATGGATGAAACGTGCCAAAAGTGTTTCTGAATCTGTTAGACTGTATCTAGAAAGGGGGACGTTATGTTTAAAGAATTGTATAAAGAAGTCCAGGGAATTGTGTATAAGAGTAGAAATGAATATTACTTGCATTTATGGGAACTATCGGATTGGGACCAAGAGGGTATGCTCTGCTTACATGAATTGATCAGTAGAGAAGAAGAGCTAGTAGAAGATATTCCTCGTTTACGTAAATACTTCAAAACCAAGTTCCGAAATCGAATTCTAGATTATATTCGTAAACAAGAAAGCCAGAAGCGTAGATATGATAAAGAACCCTATGAAGAAGTAGGTGAGATTAGTCATCGTATCAGTGAGGGAGGTCTGTGGCTAGATGAGTATTATCTCTTTCATGAGACACTAAGAGATTATAGAAACAAACAAAGTAAAGACAAACAAGAAGAGTTAGAACGCGTCTTAAGACATGAACGCTTCCGAGGGCGTCAAAGAGTATTAAGAGACTTACGTATTGTGTTTAAGGAGTTTGATATCCGTACTCATTAGGGAGTCATACAAAAAAACATAAAAAGTTTAAAAAAGTTGTTGACAAGTTAGAAAAAGTCTGTATAATAGTAAGAGTTGAAAATAACAGCTCAGGTCCGTTGGTC
>NZ_JAKNEQ010000012.1:0-37053 GCF_022137125.1 Streptococcus mitis
GAAAGATATCCCAGGCTACCGCTTTGTAGAAACTAAACCACTTCCAAATGGAGATGTCGAGCATGTTTATGAAAAAGTAACACCACCAGCTCCAACACCTTCACCTGTTCCTCAACCAAATCCAGATAAGCAAAATACAACTACTTGGACTGATGAGAATGGAAATCCATTGAAACCAACTGAGCCAGGCTCTAAAGAATCAGGAACAATTTCAGGTTACGAATATGTGAAGACTGTGACAAATCCAAATGGAAGTATCAGACATATCTTCAGAAAAGTCCAAACTCCAACACCAGTTGAACCAAGTCAACCAGTACAACCGGTAGAGCCAGTAACTCCAGCAATGCCTGAACAGCCAGCTAAACCAGAAGTACCAGCAACTCCAGCACAACCAGTAGAACCAACAGCAGTGAAAGAAGCTGAAGGTAAACGCGAATTGCCAAATACTGGTACAGAAGACCATGCTAGCCTAGCAGCACTTGGACTTCTCGGAGTATTGAGCGGATTTGGTCTTGTAGCCCGCAAGAAGAAAGAAGACTAATCTTTCTAATTGACATGATTTGTTTGCAATGAACAGATCTGTTTAAACCTGATGAATCATTCGATTCATCAGGTTTTTTCGGCTCTTTGTCAACTGTAGTGGGTTGAAGAAAAGCTAAGATCGAGAAAGGACGAATTTTGTCCTTTCTTTTTTTGAGTATAACAGCCATGTCGTTCATCTGAGATGTAAGTACTCCGTGGTTACCATCTACTAGTGAACCTATATGAGTAAACTACGTGAGCAATTGATACTCTTCAAAAATCTCTTCAAACTACGTCATCGTCGGCTTGTCGTACTCAAGTACTGCCTGCGCCTAGCTTTCTAGTTTGCTCTTTGATTTTTATTGAGTATGAATTCGAACTAGAGAGGTAATAATAAATTTATGCTATAGTCATGGTGGCTTGTATGCTTTTGATTCTAGTTCATCAAATAATAGATTAGAATTATTAGATAATATTATTTTATGTTATAATGAAGAAAAAACAGAGGTGTTCAAATGTCAGAAGCAGGTCATAAGTTTTTAGCAAAATTGGGGAAAAAACGCTTACGTCCAGGTGGAAAACGTGCCACAGATTGGTTAATTGCAGAAGGAGGATTTTCAAAAGAAAAGAGAATACTAGAAGTTGCGTGTAATAGGGGAACTACAGCAATTGAGTTGGCACAGCGTTTTGGTTGTAAGATAACTGCTGTTGATATGGATGCTCAAGCTTTAGAAGTGGCTAAAAAATCTGCTGAAACGGCAGGTGTTGGTCATTTGATCAGTTTTGAAAGAGCTAATGCAATGAAACTTCCTTATGAAGATGCTAGTTTTGATATTGTTATAAATGAAGCTATGCTGACTATGCAAGCCGATCAAGCTAAGAAAAAATGTGTAATGGAGTATCTAAGGGTTTTAAAACCTGAAGGTCTTCTTTTGACACATGATGTACTTCTTAAGGAAGCTAAAGAGTCTGTCAGACAGGAATTGTCACAAGCAATTAATGTAAATGTAGGTCCTTTAACTCAAGATGGTTGGGAAGATGTGATGATAGAATCAGGTTATCGTGATGTGAAAGTATTGACTGGTGAAATGACATTAATGAAATTATCAGGTATGATTTATGACGAAGGTTGGCTAGGAACTTTGAAAATTTGTGTAAATGCTTGTAAAAAGGAGAATAGAAAGCAGTTTTTAACTATGTATAAAATGTTCGCTAAGAATAAAAAGAACTTGGGCTTTATTGCTATGGCTAGTTATAAATCGTCAAATCGTTAGATAATCATTGAAGTTAACTTTTCCTTTTTTCTTTCTTAAAAAATATGCTATAATAGAGAGTAAAAACTTTGAAAGAAAGAAAAAGATGAATTTAAAAGATTATATTGCAACAATTGAAAATTATCCTAAGGAAGGTATTACTTTCCGTGATATTAGTCCTTTGATGGCTGATGGAAATGCTTATAGCTACGCTGTTCGTGAAATCGTTCAGTATGCTACTGACAAGAAAATTGATATGGTTGTAGGACCTGAGGCCCGTGGCTTTATCGTGGGCTGTCCAGTTGCCTTCGAGTTGGGAATTGGTTTTGCCCCTGTTCGTAAGCCAGGAAAATTGCCACGCGAAGTCATTTCTGCTGACTATGAAAAAGAGTACGGTGTTGATACCTTGACTATGCATGCTGATGCCATTAAGCCAGGTCAACGAGTTCTTATCGTGGATGACCTCTTGGCAACAGGTGGAACTGTTAAGGCAACTATCGAGATGATTGAAAAACTTGGTGGTGTTGTAGCAGGCTGTGCCTTCCTTGTTGAATTGGATGAATTGAACGGCCGTGAAAAAATCGGTGACTACGATTACAAGGTTCTTATGCATTATTAATCAAAAACAGTCCCTAGGGCTGTTTTCTCTACATTAGGATATAAAAATAGACTATAGCTAGTTAGAGAAAAACTATAATTGAAAACTATATCTTCTTGCAGTATAATAAAAGGACTAAGTGTTTGAGATTTAGTTTCATACTCAATGAAAATCAAAGAGCAAACTAGGAAACTAGCCGCAGGTTGCTCAAAACACTGTTTTGAGGTTGTAGATGGAACTGACGTAGTCAGTATCCTACACATACGGCAAGGCAACGTTGACGCGGTTTGAAGAGATTTTCGAAGAGTTTCAAACATATGCAATGATTCCTGAAAAGTACAGTTAGGAGAAGGTTATGCCGATTCGAATTGATAAAAAATTGCCAGCTGTTGAGATTTTACGGACAGAGAATATCTTTGTCATGGATGATCAACGTGCGGCCCACCAAGATATCCGTCCCTTGAAGATTTTAATTTTAAATCTCATGCCACAAAAAATGGTCACAGAAACCCAGTTATTGCGCCATTTGGCTAATACGCCCCTACAACTGGATATCGATTTTCTCTATATGGAGAGCCATCGTTCTAAAACAACTCGTTCAGAGCACATGGAGACCTTTTATAAAACTTTTCCTGAAGTCAAGGATGAATATTTTGATGGGATGATTATCACGGGTGCTCCAGTTGAGCATTTACCATTTGAGGAAGTGGACTATTGGGAGGAATTTACCCAGGTGCTTGAGTGGTCTAAGACTCATGTCTATTCGACCCTTCATATCTGTTGGGGTGCTCAGGCGGGACTCTATCTGCGCTATGGAGTGGAAAAATACCAGATGGACAGTAAGTTATCAGGTATTTTTCCTCAGGATACTTTAAAAGAAGGGCACCTTCTCTTTAGAGGCTTTGACGATAGCTATGTATCCCCTCATTCACGGCACACGGAGATTTCTAAGGAAGAGGTCTTAAACAAAACCAATCTTGAGATTTTATCAGAAGGACCTCAGGTTGGGGTTTCGATTTTGGCCAGTCGTGATTTGCGAGAAATTTATAGTTTTGGGCATTTGGAATATGATCGTGATACCTTGGCAAAAGAGTATTTCCGAGATCGTGATGCAGGTTTGGACCCACATATTCCAGAAAATTACTTTAAGGATGATGATGTCAACCAGACACCTTGCCTTTGTTGGTCTTCATCAGCAGCCCTCTTTTTCAGTAACTGGGTGAACTATGCGGTCTATCAGGAAACGCCTTTTGACTGGAGAAAAATAGAAGATGATGCATCCGCATTTGGGTATTTATAAGAGGAATTATGACATATTTAGACGCTTTTAAATCAGGGAACTTGGTTTTACCAAGTGCCCTGCTCTTGCATTTTAAAGAACTCTTTCCTTCTAGCGACGATTTTCTGGTTTGGCAATTTTTCTATTTGCAAAATACGACAGGTTTGGATGAAATGTCGCCAAGCCAGATTGCTGAAAGGATTGGCAAGGAAATTTCGGATGTCAATCAGGCTATTTCCAATCTGACGGAGAGAGGACTACTTCAGTATCGAACCATCGAATTGAATGGCGAAATCGAATTGCTTTTTGATGCTAGTTTGGCTTTGGAACGTTTGGATAATTTGCTTGGAGCAGCTCATTCAAGTTCAGACCAGTTGACACCTCAAAACCAGCTCAAGGAGTTGGTAGAAACCTTCCAGCAGGAGTTGGGGCGCTTGTTGACTCCTTTTGAGATTGAGGATTTGACCAAGACTCTTAAGGAAGATGGGACCAGTGCTGACTTGATCAAGGAAGCTCTTCGTGAAGCTGTTTTGAATGGAAAACCAAACTGGAAGTACATTCAGGCGATTTTGAGAAATTGGCGCCATGAAGGTATTAAAAGTGTGGCTCAAATAGAGGCCAAGCGGGCAGAAAGAGAAGCAAGCAATCCTCAGTTGACACAGGTATCGGCAGATTTTAGAAATGCCATGGATCTTTGGAAGGATTAATAGTTGGAAGCAGGCTTGAAATCCGAGTAAGATTTGCAAGCTGTGTCTAATTGTGATAAAATAAATAGAAAATAAATTGAAAAAAGAGGTATGTGAAATGTCACGTAAACCATTTATCGCTGGTAACTGGAAAATGAACAAAAATCCAGAAGAAGCTAAAGCATTTGTTGAAGCAGTCGCATCAAAACTTCCTTCATCAGACCTTGTTGAAGCAGGTATCGCTGCTCCAGCTCTTGATTTGACAGCTGTTCTTGCTGCTGCTAAAGGTTCAAACCTTAAAGTTGCTGCTCAAAACTGCTACTTTGAAAATGCAGGTGCTTTCACTGGTGAAACTAGCCCACAAGTTTTGAAAGAAATCGGTACTGACTACGTTGTTATCGGTCACTCAGAACGCCGTGACTACTTCCATGAAACTGACGAAGATATCAACAAAAAAGCAAAAGCAATCTTTGCAAACGGTATGCTTCCAATCATCTGTTGTGGTGAGTCACTTGAAACTTACGAAGCTGGTAAAGCTGCTGAGTTTGTAGGTGCTCAAGTTTCTGCTGCATTGGCTGGATTGACAGCTGAACAAGTTGCTGCATCAGTTATCGCTTACGAGCCAATCTGGGCTATCGGTACTGGTAAATCAGCTTCACAAGATGATGCACAAAAAATGTGTAAAGTTGTTCGTGACGTTGTAGCTACTGACTTTGGTCAAGAAGTTGCGGACAAAGTTCGTGTTCAATACGGTGGTTCTGTTAAACCTGAAAACGTTGCTTCATACATGGCTTGCCCAGACGTTGACGGTGCCCTTGTTGGTGGTGCGTCACTTGAAGCTGAAAGCTTCTTGGCATTGCTTGACTTTGTAAAATAATCAGTAGCAAAAGCTAGGTGGAACAGCATTCAGATGTCTGTTCCATTTTTTATAGGAGAGGAAAGATTGAAAACAAAGATTGGAAAAATTGGATTAGCAAGTATCTGCTTACTAGGATTTGCAACTAGCCAGGTCGCTGCAAATGAAGCTGAGGCAAAAGCATCTACGGAAGAAAGCAGTGTTCAAACTTCTTATAGCCAGAAAACAGAGAAGAAAGAAGAGACTAAGGAGACTCTAGCTAGCAGTCAGAGGCAAGAAAGTAAGCCAACTTCAACATCAGCACACTGGGAAGGCGACTTTTATGTGAAGGCAGATGGTTCAAAAGCTAAGAGTGAGTGGATTTTTGATAACTACTATAAGGCTTGGTTTTATATTAAGTCAGACGGTCGTTATGCTCAAAATGAGTGGCAGGGCAATTACTACCTAAAATCAGGTGGTTATATGGCTAAGGATGAATGGGTTTATGATAACGCCTATAAGAATTGGTTTTACCTGAAGTCCGATGGCTCTTATGCTAACCAAGAATGGCATTCTGTTGGAGGTAAATGGTACTATTTTAAGAAATGGGGCTATTTAGCTAAAAGCCAATGGCAAGGAAATTATTTCTTGAATGGTCAAGGTGCCATGATGCAAAACGAATGGCTGTATGACCCAGCTTATGCTTCTTATTTCTACCTTAAGTCAGATGGTTCTTATGCTAATGAACAGTGGCAAAAGATTGATGGCAAGTGGTATTACTTTAAGAAGTGGGGCTACATGGCCAAAGATGAGTGGCATGGAAATTACTATCTTACTGAAAGTGGTGCTATGGCGACTGGTGAATTAGTCATGAATGATGCTCGCTATATTTTTTCTGACTCAGGTGAGTTAAAAGAAAAGAAAGACTTGAATGTCGGTTGGGTTTATCGAAATGGACACCGTTACTTCTTTAACCATCGTGAAGAACAGGTTGGAACAGACCGAGCTAAGAAGGTTATTGATGTCAGTGAACATAATGGCCACATTAGTGATTGGAAAAAGGTCATCCAGGAAAATGGAGTTGATGGTGTTATTGTTCGCTTGGGATATAGTGGTGCAGAAGATAAGGAATTGGCTCATAATATACAAGAATTTAATCGTTTGGGCATTCCTTATGGTGTCTATCTTTATACTTATGCAGAGAATGAAACAGATGCTGAGAACGATGCCAAACAGACTATTGAACTCTTGAAGAAATATAAGATGAACCTGTCTTACCCTATCTATTATGATGTTGAGAACTGGGAATATGTCAATAAGACCAAGAGAGCTCCGACCGACACAGCTACTTGGGTTAAAATTATCAATAAGTATATGGAAACCATGAAGCATGCTGGTTACCAAAACGTGAAAGTTTATAGCTATCGTCAACTTTTGCAAACTCGTTTGAATCATCCTGATATTTTACAACATGTAAACTGGGTTGCAGCTTATACGGATGCGCTTGATTGGAATAATCCTCATTATTCAGGAGAAAAAGGATGGCAATATACTTCATCTGACTCTCTTAAAGGGATTCGAGGACGTGTGGATGTTAGCGTCTGGTATTAAGATGTAAAACTGAGAAAAGAGTGTACATTTGTATGCTCTTTTCTTTATTTTATCTCTGTTAAGAGAGATTGAAAGTGACTGGGTTTCATTCTAAAAAATTCTTAAATTATCAGTCTATTGCAACTTTTCTCATGTGAGTCATTTGGCTTGCTATTCGTTTTTCTTAGTAGTATACTAAGGTAGTAAGCATTGAGAAGTGGTTACAAAAAATAATGAATGAGGTAAAATAAAATGGTAGAATTGAAAAAAGAAGCAGTAAAAGACGTAACATCATTAACAAAAGCAGCACCAGTAGCATTGGCAAAAACAAAGGAAGTATTGAACCAAGCTGTTGCTGATTTGTATGTAGCTCACGTTGCTTTGCACCAAGTACACTGGTACATGCGCGGTCGTGGTTTTCTTGTGTGGCATCCAAAAATGGATGAATACATGGACAGCCTTGATGGCTATCTTGACGAAATCAGCGAACGTTTGATTACACTTGGTGGCAGCCCATTCTCTACTTTGACAGAATTCCTTCAACATAGTGAAATCGAAGAAGAAGCTGGTGAATACCGTAATGTTGAAGAAAGCTTGGAACGTGTCCTAGATGTTTATCGTTATCTCATCACTCTGTTCCAAAAAGCTTTGGATGTTACTGATGAAGAAGGTGATGATGTGACAAACGATATCTTTGTTGGTGCTAAAGCTGAACTTGAGAAAACAGTCTGGATGCTTGCGGCAGAATTAGGACAAGCACCTGGTTTGTAAGAAATAGAATAATCATATAAAAATCTGTAGGATGCCTCTTACGGATTTTTTTCTATTCTGTAAGCTATTCCAAACCAGTCTTTTTTTGAGTTTTTTGATAAAATAGTACTATCAGTGAAAAGGATGGAAGCATGACTAAGAAAATTGTAGCTATTTGGGCCCAGGATGAAGAGGGTGTGATTGGTAAGGACAATCGTCTGCCTTGGCATTTGCCAGCAGAATTGCAACACTTCAAAGAAACAACTCTGAATCATGCCATCTTGATGGGGCGCGTGACCTTTGATGGAATGGGGCGTCGCTTGCTTCCAAAACGGGAGACCCTGATTTTGACTCGTAATCCAGAAGAAAAGATAGAAGGGGTTGCTACTTTTTATGATGTCCAGTCTGTCTTGGACTGGTATCAGGCTCAAGAAAAGAATCTCTATATTATCGGTGGGAAGCAAATTTTTCAGGCTTTTGAACCCTATTTGGATGAAGTAATTGTCACTCAAATCCATGCTCGGGTGGAGGGAGATACCTATTTCCCTGAGGAGTTTGATTTGTCTCTTTTTGAGACGGTTTCAAGCAAATCTTATACCAAAGATGAGAAAAATCCTTATGATTTTACCATCCAATACCGCAAGAGAAAGGAAGTCTAATGGAACGTAGTATATTTGGTTTTTTCACAGCTTTGCTGTGTTTGGTCTGTTTGCTTGCTGGAGCACAGGCTTTTCGTAAAAAACGCTATGGACTTTCTGTCCTGCTCTGGTTAAATGCCTTTACCAATTTGGTCAATAGTATCCATGCTTTTTACATGACCTTATTTTAGATAGAATGACAGTATAGAATAGAACGGAAGGAAATCATGCCTACAACTAGGAATAATGATATGATGGTTTATTGCTCATTTTGTGGCAAAAGTCAAGAAGAAGTACAAAAAATAATCGCTGGTAACAACGCCTTTATCTGTAATGAATGTGTGGAGTTAGCCCAGGAAATCATTCGGGAGGAATTGGCTGAGGAAGTCTTGGCAGACTTGTCAGAAGTTCCAAAACCCATCGAACTCCTCCATATCTTGAACCACTACGTAATCGGTCAAGATCGTGCCAAACGTGCCTTGGCAGTAGCAGTTTACAATCACTACAAACGCATCAATTTCCACGATACGCGTGAAGAGTCAGAAGATGTGGATTTGCAAAAGTCAAACATCTTGATGATTGGCCCAACTGGTTCAGGGAAAACTTTCCTTGCTCAGACCTTGGCTAAGAGCTTGAATGTGCCTTTTGCCATTGCGGATGCGACAGCTCTTACTGAGGCTGGTTATGTGGGTGAGGACGTGGAAAATATCCTTCTCAAACTCTTGCAGGCTGCTGACTTTAACATTGAACGTGCAGAGCGTGGCATTATCTATGTGGATGAAATTGACAAGATTGCCAAGAAGAGTGAGAATGTGTCAATTACACGCGACGTTTCGGGTGAAGGGGTGCAACAAGCCCTTCTCAAGATTATTGAGGGAACTGTAGCTAGCGTACCGCCTCAAGGTGGACGTAAACATCCACAACAAGAAATGATTCAAGTGGATACCAAAAATATCCTCTTCATCGTGGGTGGTGCCTTTGATGGTATTGAAGAAATTGTTAAACAGCGTTTGGGTGAAAAAGTTATTGGCTTTGGTCAAAACAACAAAGCAATTGACGAAAACAGCTCATACATGCAAGAAATCATCGCAGAAGACATTCAAAAATTCGGTATTATCCCTGAATTGATTGGACGCTTGCCTGTCTTTGCAGCTCTTGAGCAATTGACTGTTGATGACTTGGTTCGTATCTTGAAAGAGCCAAGAAATGCCTTGGTCAAACAATACCAAACCTTGCTTTCTTATGATGATGTCGAGTTGGAATTTGACGACGAAGCCCTTCAAGAGATTGCCAATAAAGCCATCGAACGCAAGACAGGGGCGCGTGGACTTCGCTCCATTATCGAAGAAACCATGCTAGATGTCATGTTTGAAGTGCCGAGTCAGGAAAATGTGAAATTGGTTCGCATCACAAAAGAAGCTGTCGATGGAACGGATAAACCAATCCTAGAAACAGCCTAGAGGTGACTATGGAACTTAATACACACAATGCTGAAATCTTGCTCAGTGCAGCCAACAAGTCTCATTATCCGCAGGATGAACTACCAGAGATTGCCCTAGCAGGGCGTTCAAATGTTGGTAAGTCTAGCTTTATCAACACCATGCTGAATCGTAAGAATCTAGCTCGTACATCAGGAAAACCTGGTAAAACCCAGCTTCTCAACTTCTTTAATATCGATGATAAGATGCGTTTTGTGGATGTGCCTGGTTATGGTTATGCCCGTGTTTCCAAAAAGGAACGTGAAAAGTGGGGGCGCATGATTGAGGAGTATCTAACGACTCGGGAAAATCTTCGTGCAGTGGTCAGTCTAGTTGACCTTCGTCATGACCCGTCAGCAGATGATGTGCAGATGTACGAATTTCTCAAGTATTATGAGATTCCGGTTATTATCGTTGCGACCAAGGCGGACAAGATTCCTCGTGGTAAATGGAACAAGCACGAATCAGCAATCAAAAAGAAATTAAACTTTGACCCAAGTGACGACTTTATCCTCTTTTCATCTGTCAGCAAGGCAGGGATGGATGAGGCTTGGGATGCAATCTTAGAAAAATTGTGAGGAAAAGAAAATGGCAAAAACAATTCATACAGATAAAGCTCCAAAGGCTATCGGACCATATGTTCAAGGAAAAATCGTTGGCAACCTTTTGTTTGCTAGTGGTCAAGTTCCTCTCTCTCCTGAAACTGGGGAAATCGTTGGAGAAACGATCCAAGAACAGACAGAACAAGTCTTGAAAAACATCGGTGCTATTTTGGCAGAAGCAGGAACAGATTTTGACCATGTTGTCAAAACAACTTGCTTCTTGAGCGATATGAATGACTTTGTTCCTTTTAACGAGGTTTACCAAACGGCCTTTAAAGAGGAATTTCCAGCTCGTTCAGCTGTGGAAGTAGCTCGTCTTCCTCGTGATGTAAAAGTCGAAATTGAAGTCATCGCAGAGATTGGATAAGCTAGTTGAAGTTTGGTGTTGCCAAACTTCTTTTGATATAAGGAGAGATAGATGACAAAGAAACAACTTCACTTGGTGATTGTGACAGGAATGAGTGGTGCAGGAAAAACTGTGGCTATTCAGTCCTTCGAGGATCTAGGTTATTTCACTATTGATAATATGCCGCCAGCCCTCTTGCCTAAATTTTTACAGTTGGTGGAAACAAAGGAAGACGACCATAAGTTGGCCTTGGTGGTGGATATGCGTAGTCGTTCTTTCTTCTCAGAGATTCAAACTGTTTTGGATGAGTTGGAAAACAAGGAAGAACTGGACTTTAAAATTCTCTTTTTGGATGCAGCTGACAAGGAATTGGTCGCTCGTTACAAGGAAACCAGACGAAGTCACCCACTAGCTGCAGACGGACGGATTTTGGATGGAATCAAGCTAGAGCGTGAACTCTTGGCACCACTGAAAAACATGAGCCAAAATGTCGTGGATACGACAGAACTCACCCCTCGTGAGTTGCGTAAAACCCTTGCAGAGCAGTTTTCAGATCAAGAGCAAGCCCAGTCTTTCCGTATCGAAGTCATGTCTTTTGGCTTTAAATATGGAATCCCTATTGATGCGGATTTAGTCTTTGATGTGCGCTTTTTGCCAAATCCCTACTACCTACCAGAACTGAGAAACCAAACGGGTGTGGATGAACCAGTTTATGACTATGTCATGAATCATCCTGAGTCAGAAGATTTTTATCAACATTTGTTGGCCTTGATTGAGCCAATTTTGCCAAGTTACCAAAAGGAAGGGAAGTCCGTTTTGACCATTGCCATGGGCTGTACAGGAGGACAACACCGTAGTGTGGCCTTTGCTAAACGCTTGGCGCAGGACTTATCCAAGAATTGGCCTGTTAATGAAGGGCACCGTGACAAAGACCGAAGAAAGGAAACGGTAAACCGTTCATGAGAAAACCAAAGATAACGGTGATTGGTGGAGGAACTGGGATTCCTGTCATTCTAAAAAGCCTGCGGGAAAAAGATGTGGAAATCGCTGCTATCGTAACGGTGGCGGATGATGGTGGTTCTTCAGGTGAACTCAGAAAAAATATGCAGCAGTTGACACCGCCAGGCGATCTCCGCAATGTCCTTGTAGCCATGTCAGATATGCCAAAATTTTATGAAAAGGTCTTTCAGTATCGCTTCTCTGAGGATGCGGGAGCCTTTGCTGGCCATCCATTGGGTAATCTCATCATTGCTGGCCTGTCAGAAATGCAGGGTTCGACCTATAATGCCATGCAGTTATTGAGCAAATTTTTCCATACAACTGGGAAGATTTATCCTTCCAGTGACCATCCTTTGACCCTGCACGCAGTCTTTCAGGATGGGACAGAAGTGGCTGGAGAGAGCCATATTGCAGACCATCCAGGCATGATTGACCATGTCTATGTGACCAATACCCTTAACGATGATACGCCTCTGGCTAGCCGTCGAGTGGTGCAGACCATTCTTGAAAGTGACATGATTGTCCTCGGACCTGGTTCTCTCTTTACCTCTATTTTGCCCAATATTGTAATTAAGGAAATCGGGCAGGCGCTTTTGGAAACCAAGGCAGAAATCGCCTATGTCTGCAATATCATGACCCAACGTGGGGAGACGGAACACTTTACAGATAGTGACCACGTGGAGGTCTTGCATCGTCACCTTGGTCGACCTTTTATCGATACTGTCTTGGTGAATATTGAAAAAGTGCCTCAGGAATACATGAATTCCAACCGTTTTGATGAATACTTGGTGCAGGTGGAACATGATTTTACTGGTCTTTGTAAGCAAGTTCCGCGCGTGATTTCATCCAACTTCCTTCGTCTGGAAAATGGAGGCGCCTTCCACGATGGGGATTTGATTGTGGATGAATTGATGCGGATTATACAGGTGAGAAAATGAGTTTCACAGTAGCAGTAAAAGAAGAAATCCTAGGTCAGCACCATCTGAGCCGGCATGAATTATCTGCCATTATCAAGATGTCTGGCAGTATCGGTCTCTCGACTTCGGGCCTGACCTTGTCTGTCGTGACAGAAAATGCCAAACTGGCTCGCCACCTCTATGAGTCCTTTCTCCATTTCTATGAAATCAAATCGGAAATCCGACACCACCAAAGAAGTAATCTTCGTAAGAATCGGGTCTATACCGTTTTTACAGATGAAAAGGTGCAGGACCTTCTGAGTGATTTGCACTTGGCAGATTCCTTTTTTGGCCTAGAAACAGGTATTGATGAGGAGATTTTATCAGACGAGGAAGCAGGTCGTGCCTATCTCTGTGGTGCTTTTTTGGCAAATGGTAGCATTCGTGACCCTGAGTCAGGTAAGTACCAGTTGGAAATCAGTTCTGTTTATTTGGACCACGCGCAAGGGATTGCCTCACTTCTCCAGCAATTTTTACTGGATGCCAAGGTGCTTGAGCGTAAGAAGGGGGCAGTGACCTACCTCCAGCGAGCTGAAGATATTATGGACTTCTTGATTGTCATCGGAGCCATGCAGGCGCGTGATGATTTTGAGCGGGTTAAGATTTTGCGAGAAACTCGTAACGACCTCAATCGGGCCAATAATGCCGAGACAGCCAATATCGCTCGGACAGTTTCTGCCAGCATGAAGACCATCAACAATATCAGTAAAATCAAAGATATCATGGGCCTAGAAAATCTACCAGTAGATTTGCAGGAGGTAGCGCAGTTGCGAATTCAGCACCCAGATTACTCTATCCAGCAGTTAGCAGATAGTCTCAGCACTCCTCTGACCAAAAGTGGTGTTAACCACAGACTCAGAAAAATCAATAAGATAGCCGATGAGTTATAAAGATATAAAACACCTCTTTCTTGACAATTAAATAGAGTATGTGAGATAATAAAGGGGAATTGAGAAGTTCTAGCATTTTAGTGCTAACAGAAATCCCCTCGGTACTGCAATACTGAGGGGATTTTTTTCTAGGTTAGATAGCACTAACCAGGAAGGTTACTTGTCGAAGTGATCGTCTAACCAACGAGTCACCAGCCATGAGATGATACTCTCGATGACTGCGATAAGTACTATTTTGAGAAGTTCTAGCATCTGTAATACCTCCTTTTCCAAGGCGTATTGTTAGTGCCGTCCCTATTATATCACATGTTTTATCAGTTTGATAGGCATTTTTATTTTTGTTAAAGAAGGGGGAAATATGAGCTAACAAATTAGCCGATGAACTATAAAACCACGAATCCTATGTGACTCGTGGTTCTTTTTCTATAAACTAGTAGAGTGTTTTGGTTGTACTTTTTGTTCTGGGTCGATGTAGTTAATGGCATTGTTAACAGCGGTTGGTGCTTCTCCAAGCCCTGTCGCAATCAGATCAATTTTTCCGTCATAGTAGCAACAGTCACCGATAGCATAGATACCTGCTTGGCTAGATTCTTGCTTGCTATTGACGATAATCTTGTGACGGTTGAGGTCCAGACCCCAGTTTTTAAGGTTACCAACAGAAGATTTGAAACCATAGTTGACAAAGAGGTGGTCTAGGTCAATAGTTTCTGTTTCATCAGATTTGACTTTTGTGATTTCAAGTTTATCGAGTATTTTTCCATCTCCAAGGAGTTGGCTAGGGACGAATGGTGTCTTGATGATCACAGAAGATTCCTGCAAAGCTTGGACACTGTGTTCCAAGGCGCGGAAATTATCTCTGCGGTGAACAAGGGTAGTTGGTGCAATTTTTTCAAAAGCCAAAGCCCAATCCACAGCCGAGTCTCCTCCACCAAGAATCGTCACTTTCTTACCAGCATATTGCTGGATGTTGGAAACGTGGTAGTGGATATTTTCATAGTCTTCAACGCCTTCTAGTTCCAGAGGACGTGGTTTGAAGGCACCGCCCCCCATAGCGATGATAACAGTTTTAGACAGGTGACTTCCTTTAGAAGTTGTAATTACAAAGCCTTCTTCTTGTTTTTCAATCTCAAGAACCGTTTCATTGAGATGAATAGGGGTATCAAAGCCGTTTAACTGTTCAATCAAGCGGTTGGTCAACTCTTCTCCAGTTAGGTTTGGGAAACCTGGTACGTCTAGGATTTCCTTTTCAGGGTAGAGAATAGCAGGTTGTCCACCTAGTTGGGGAAGAGAGTCGATGATTTGGACCTTGGCTTGGCGTAGGTGGGCATAGAAGGCCGCAAAAAGCCCGACAGGACCACCACCTACAATGGTAATATCATAGAGTTGAGACATGGTTTCTCCTTTGTTTTTTCTAGTCAGTTTATTTTATCATATTTTTCCTTAATTTAAAATGAAGTAGGATAGGGAAAAAAATGCCAGAAAAATGGTATAATAGAAAGGAACGTGTTTGGACAGAGAGGAGACAGCAGATGAACTTTCAACAATTATCCAATCTGCAATATTGGACTAGCTTGTTTTCTAGTCCTTGGAGTATTGCCATCAATCTGTTTGATATTTTGATTGTGGCCTATATTTTATATCGTTTTACAAAAGCGATAGCTGGCACCAAGATTATGATTTTGGTGCGTGGGGTCGTGATCTTTGTATTAGCCCAGGTTGTGGCCAATATCCTTGATTTAACAACGATTTCTTGGTTGATTAATCAGATTATCACCTATGGGGTTATTGCTGCGGTTGTTATCTTCTCTCCAGAGATTCGGACTGGTTTGGAACGCTTGGGAAGGGCGACAGATTTCTTTTCTACTGCTCAAATTAGTGCAGAGGAGCAAATGATTCGTGCCTTTGTCAAGTCGGTTGAATATATGAGTCCCCGTAAGATTGGTGCTCTGGTTGCCATTCAACGAGTTCGGACCTTACAAGAATACATCGCGACAGGAATTCCCTTGGATGCCAAAATTTCGGCAGAACTCCTCATCAATATTTTTATTCCCAACACTCCTCTACACGATGGTGCTGTGATTATCAGAGAAAATCGAATAGCAGTAACCTCTGCCTATCTGCCCTTGACAGAAAGCACAGGGATTTCCAAGGAATTTGGGACCAGACACCGGGCGGCTATCGGTTTATCAGAAGTGTCCGATGCCTTGACCTTTATCGTCTCAGAGGAAACAGGTGGTATTTCTATTACCTACAATGGGGTTTTCAAGCATGATTTGACGATTGAAGAATTTGAAGCAGAGCTACGAGCAATTCTTTTGCCAGCTGTTGAGGAAAAAGTCAGTTTCAAGGACCGTTTGCTAGGAGGTTGGAAATATGAGAAAAAATAGTCTATATATCATCTCATCTCTTTTTTTTGCTTGTGTCTTATTTATCTATGCAACGTCAACCAACTTTCAAAATAGCAATACCGCAAGGCAGGTCAAATCAGAAACCTACACCAATACGATAACGAACGTTCCTATCGATATTCACTATGATGCTGACCAGTATTTTATTAGTGGATTTGCATCAGAAGTTTCAGTGGTATTAACCGGAGCTAATCGTGTGACCTTGGCCAGCGAAATGCAGGAGAGCACTCGTAAGTTTAAGGTAACTGCTGATTTGACGGATGCCAGTGTTGGAACGATTGAAGTTCCCTTGAACATTGAAAATCTTCCAAGCGGATTGACCGCTGTGGCAACGCCTCAAAAGATTACAGTGAAAGTTGGGAAGAAGGTTAAGCGAGATGGGATGATTGTTGTGCCACAAGTTGACCAAAGCCAGATTGATTCCAAGCTACAAATTGATAGTGTAACCGTGTCAAACGAACGAGTTTCTGTCACAACTGACCAAGAAACACTAGCTAAAATTGATCGTATTATTGCGCTTTTACCAACTAGCGAACGCATAACAGGCAATTACAGTGGTTCAGTACCTTTGCAGGCAATCGACCGTAATGGTGTTGTCTTACCAGCAGTTATTACTCCGTTCGACACAACAATGAAGGTGATTACAAAACCAGTAGCACCAAGTGCAAGCACATCAAATTCAACTACAAGCAGTTCGTCAGAGACATCTTCGTCAACGAAAGCAACTAGTTCAAAAACGAATTAAAAATAGAAAAAGGATATTATAAAAATGGGTAAATATTTTGGGACTGATGGAGTCCGTGGAGAAGCTAACGTAGAACTAACACCAGAATTGGCCTTCAAACTAGGACGTTTTGGAGGCTATGTTCTTAGTCAACATGAAACGGAAGCACCGAAAGTCTTTGTAGGACGTGACACACGTATTTCAGGGGAAATGCTAGAATCTGCTTTGGTGGCAGGTCTCCTCTCTGTAGGGATTCACGTCTACAAACTTGGTGTCCTTGCAACACCAGCAGTAGCTTACTTGGTAAAAACTGAGGGAGCCAGTGCAGGTGTCATGATTTCTGCCAGCCACAACCCAGCCCTTGATAATGGAATTAAGTTCTTTGGCGGTGATGGCTTCAAACTAGATGATGAAAAAGAAGCAGAAATTGAAGCCTTGCTAGACGCTGCGGAAGATACTCTTCCTCGTCCAAGTGCAGAAGGCTTGGGAACCTTGGTAGATTATCCAGAAGGCTTGCGTAAGTATGAAGGATATCTTGTTTCAACTGGAACTCCTCTTGAAGGAATGAAGGTTGTCTTGGATACGGCCAATGGTGCAGCTTCTACAAGTGCCCGTCAAATCTTTGCAGATCTTGGCGCTCAATTGACGGTTATCGGGGAAACACCAGATGGTCTTAACATCAACCTTAATGTTGGTTCAACCCACCCAGAAGCTCTTCAAGAAGTGGTCAAAGAAAGCGAGTCAGCTATTGGTTTGGCCTTTGATGGGGACAGCGACCGCTTGATTGCTGTTGATGAAAATGGTGAGATCGTTGATGGTGACAAAATCATGTACATCATCGGGAAATACCTTTCTGAAAAAGGACAATTGGCCCAAAATACAATCGTGACAACTGTTATGTCTAACCTTGGTTTCCACAAGGCCTTGGACCGTGAAGGCATTAACAAGGCAGTCACTGCAGTTGGCGACCGCTACGTTGTTGAAGAAATGCGAAAATCAGGCTACAACCTCGGTGGTGAACAGTCTGGTCACGTCATCTTGATGGACTACAATACAACAGGTGACGGTCAATTATCAGCTGTTCAATTGACAAAAATCATGAAGGAAACTGGTAAGAGCCTGTCAGAGTTGGCAGCAAAAGTAACCATCTATCCACAAAAATTAGTCAATATCCGAGTGGAAAATGCTATGAAGGAAAAGGCTATGGAAGTGCCAGCTATCAAGGACATTATCGAGAAGATGGAAGCTGAAATGGCGGGGAATGGCCGTATCCTTGTTCGCCCAAGTGGAACAGAGCCTCTTTTGCGTGTTATGGCAGAAGCGCCTACAACAGAAGAAGTGGACTACTATGTTGATACCATCGCAGACGTAGTTCGAGCTGAAATCGGGATTGACTAAATCCTAGAAAACTAGATGAAAATAAAAAATTATGGTACAATAGCTTATAATATTGTAGCCGAGGGAGAAAGACATGAATCTTAAACGTGAACAAGAATTTGTTAGTCAGTATCATTTTGATGCGCGTAATTTTGAATGGGAAAATGAAAATGGAGCTCCTGAAACTAAGGTGGATGTGAACTTCCAATTAATTCAACATGACCAAGAAAATCAAGTGACTTCCTTGATTGTTGTCTTGAGTTTTATGATTGTATTTGATAAATTTGTCATCAGTGGAACCATTTCACAGGTGAACCATATCGATGGTCGTATTGTTAACGAACCAAGTGAATTGAACCAAGAAGAAGTGGAAACCTTGGCTCGTCCATGTTTGAATATGCTCAACCGTTTAACTTACGAAGTAACTGAAATTGCATTAGACTTACCAGGAATCAATTTGGAGTTCTAATATGAAATTAGCTGTTATCACAGATTCCTCTGCCTATCTCAGTGCAGATACCTTGCAAAGAGAAGATTTATTTGTTTTGGATATTCCTGTCAATATTGATGGTGAGGAGTATGTCGAAGGCATCAATCTGACTGCTGAGGAATTTTACCAAAAAATGGCTCAGGCCTCTGAATTGCCTAAGACCAGTCAACCAAGTATTGCCAAGTTAGATGAGATTCTAACTTCGCTCAAAGAACAAGGTTACACCCATGCTTTAGGGCTTTTCCTATCTTCTGGAATTTCAGGTTTTTACCAAAATATCCAGTATATGGTGGATGACTATGAGGGCTTAACCATTGCTTTTCCAGACACTTTGATCACAAGTGCTCCTCTGGGTATCATGGTTGAAAGTGTCTTTAACTGGCGAGACCAGGGCGATGACTTTGCCATTATTCAGGATAAGCTAGCTATTCAGATTAGTCACACATCTGCTTTCATCATGGTGGATGACTTGGACCACTTGGTTAAAGGGGGACGCCTTTCAAATGGAGCTGCGATTTTGGGCAATCTGCTAAGCATTAAGCCGATTCTTTATTTTAATGACCAAGGTGTGATTGAAGTGTACGAAAAAGTTCGTACTGAAAAGAAAGCAACCAAGCGTTTAATTGAGATTATCAAGGAAGCAACAGCTTCAGGCCAATACTGTATCATTGTCATTCACGGGAATGCTCCTGAAAAGGCTGAAGAATTGCGTCAGCACTTGCTAGATTCTGAAGTGGGTACGGATATTTCACTTGCTACATTTGGTAGTGTCATTGGAACACACCTAGGAGCAGGAAGTATTGCTCTGGGTTATATTCCAGTGATTTAGTTAGCACTTCTAGACTAGTTAAGAAGGCTTGTATCTTAGAAATTGAACACGGACTACCTGCCTCTTGAAAAAAGATGTCTGTCTTGCCTTTTGTGGAAAGTCAGCGCCATCCCATATTTTTCATGGGCAGCTAAGGTCCTTTGTATCTTGATAATTGAACACGCCTGGAATTCTGTGTGAAAAAGATAGGTCTTCCAAGGAGTATTTACTCCTTGATCAGAACTCCTATTTTCACGTTGTGCTCTTACAGGCTTTGTATCTTAGAAATTGAACACGGACTACCTGCCTCTTGAAAAAAGATGCCTGTCTTGCCTTTCATGGAAAGTCAGCGTCATTCCCTATTTTTCAAGGGCAGCTATCGTCCTTTGTATCTTAGTCAGGAGTAGAGATGAGTATTCGAGTAATTATTGCTGGTTTTAAGGGAAAGATGGGCCAAGCTGCTTGTCAGATGGTCTTGGCTGATTCAGACTTGGACTTGGTAGCAGTTTTGGCTCCCTTTGAGTCTGAGTCAGAATGGCAGGGAATTCCTGTTTTCAAGGATAAGGCTGATTTAGCAGGCTTTGAAGCGGATGTCTGGGTAGATTTTACTACTCCAACTGTTGCCTACGAAAATACACGTTTTGCTCTTGAAAATGGTTTTGCTCCAGTGGTTGGAACGACAGGCTTTACTAGTGAAGAAATTGCAGAACTAAAAGCATTTTCTCGTGAACAAAATTTGGGTGGCTTGATCGCTCCTAATTTTGCCTTAGGTGCTGTTTTACTCATGCAATTTGCGACGCAGGCTGCCAAATATTTCCCAAATGTGGAGATTATCGAGCTCCATCATGACAAGAAAAAGGATGCACCGAGTGGAACAGCTATTAAAACAGCTGAGTTAATGGCAGAAGTTCGAGAGTCTATCCAGCAGGGTGCAGCAGATGAGGAAGAATTGATTGCAGGTGCCCGTGGTGCTGACTTTGATGGCATGCGGATCCACTCAGTTCGTTTGCCAGGTTTGGTAGCCCATCAGGAAGTCATCTTTGGCAATCAAGGAGAAGGATTGACCCTCCGTCATGACTCCTATGATCGCAGCTCCTTCATGACAGGGGTGAATTTGGGAATTAAAGAAGTTGTCAAGCGTCATGAGCTTGTCTATGGATTAGAACACTTATTATGAGATTAACGCAAATGCCTTCTGAATTTCAGAAGGCTTTACCAGTATTAGAAAAAATTAAAGAAGCAGGTTTTGAGGCCTATTTTGTTGGGGGTTCTGTTCGAGATGCCCTCCTCAATCGTCCCATCCACGATGTGGACATTGCGACGTCTTCTTATCCAGAAGAGACCAAGCAGATTTTTCCGCGAACAGCCGATATCGGAATCGAGCATGGAACTGTCTTGGTCTTAGATGGGGACGAGGAATATGAGGTGACTACTTTTCGGACAGAAGATGTCTATGTGGACTATCGTAGACCTAGTGCGGTTTCTTTTGTTCGCTCGCTAGAAGAAGACCTCAAGCGCCGTGATTTTACAGTCAATGCCTTTGCCTTGGATGAGACAGGAGAAATCGTTGACTTGTTCCATGGTTTAGACGATTTGGAAAATCAAGTCTTGAGGGCGGTTGGAGTGGCAAGTGAGCGTTTCAACGAAGACGCTCTGCGGATTATGCGTGGCTTCCGTTTTCAGGCCAGTCTTGGCTTTGAACTGGAGTCAGAAACATTTAAAGCTATGAAAATTTTGACGCCACTTTTGGAGAAAATTTCTGTGGAGCGTACCTTCGTTGAGTTTGATAAACTCTTGCTGGCTCCATTTTGGAGAAGGGGTTTGGCTTCCATGATTGAGAGTCAAGCTTATGACTATCTCCCTGATATGGCAGCTAGCCAGGACGAGCTTAATAGACTGTTTGATTTGGAGACTGATTTCACCTTTAAATCCTCTGAACAAGCCTGGGCAGCTCTACTGTGGGCTTTGGAGATTGAAAATGCACAGCCATTTTTGAAGGCTTGGAAGACCTCACGTCAATTTGCCAAGCAGGTACAGGATTTACTGACTATTTTGGCCTTGCGTGAAAAGGGAGAATTGAGCAAGCGCGATTGTTATCGCTTTGACTTGGATTTACTTTTACAGGCTGAAAATCTTCGTCAGGCCCAAGGGAAACCAGTCAACCCACAAGCCATCACAGAAACCTATCAGAGTTTGACCATTCATGACAAGAAAGAAATTCAGATTAATGGTGGCATTTTGATTAAGGAATATGGCTATCAACCAGGCCCAGACTTGGGAGAGATTTTAACAGAGATTGAATATGCCATTGTCGATGGAGAATTGGAAAATGACCGTCAAGCCATCCATGCTTATCTGAGGGAGAAAAAATGAGTGATTTTATCGTTGAAAAACTAAGTAAATCCGTCGGTGATAAGACCGTTTTTAAGGATATTTCCTTTATCATCCATGACTTGGACAGAATTGGTTTAATCGGTGTTAATGGGACTGGCAAGACTACCCTTTTGGATGTCCTTTCTGGTGTTTCTGGCTTTGATGGGGATGTCAGTCCTTTTTCAGCTAAAAATGATTACCAGATTGGTTACTTGACTCAAGATCCTGATTTTGATGATAGCAAGACGGTCTTGGATACGGTCCTATCCAGCGACCTCAAGGAAATCCAGCTTATTCGTGAGTATGAGTTGATCATGCTCAACTACAGTGAGGATAAGCAGGCTCGTTTGGAACGGGTTATGGCAGAGATGGATTCTCTTCAAGCTTGGGAAATTGAGAGTCAGGTCAAGACCGTTCTCAGCAAGCTGGGGATTCAGGACTTATCCACTCCAGTTGGGGAATTATCAGGTGGCCTAAGAAGACGAGTCCAGTTGGCGCAAGTTTTACTTGGCAATCACGACCTCTTGCTTCTGGATGAGCCGACCAACCATTTGGATATTGCGACTATTGAGTGGCTGACCCTCTTTTTAAAAAATTCTAAGAAGACAGTTCTCTTTATCACTCACGATCGTTATTTCTTAGACGCTTTGTCAACACGGATTTTCGAGTTGGATCGCGCAGGCTTGACAGAGTATCAAGGGAATTATCAGGACTATGTTCGCCTTAAGGCGGAACAGGATGAACGCGATGCGGCTCTTCTCCACAAAAAGGAACAACTCTATAAGCAAGAATTGGCCTGGATGCGTAGACAACCGCAGGCGCGTGCGACCAAGCAACAGGCTCGTATCAATCGTTTCCACGACCTGAAAAAGGAAGTTTCAGGCGGCGTTGCTGAGACAGACTTGACTATGAACTTTGAAACCAGTCGGATTGGGAAGAAAGTCATCGAGTTTCAGGATGTTTCCTTTGCCTATGAAAACAAGCCTATTTTGCAAGATTTTAATCTCTTGGTGCAGGCTAAAGATCGTATTGGAATCGTTGGGGACAACGGTGTTGGAAAATCAACCCTGCTTAATCTGATTGCAGGCAGTCTTGAGCCGACAGCAGGACAAGTTGTGATTGGGGAAACAGTTCGCATCGCCTATTTTTCTCAACAAATTGAGGGCTTGGATGAAAGTAAGCGAGTTATCAATTACTTGCAGGAAGTGGCAGAAGAGGTCAAGACCAGTGGTGGTTCTACGACTTCGATTGCAGAGTTGCTGGAGCAGTTCCTTTTCCCACGTTCGACGCATGGAACCTTGATTGAGAAATTGTCTGGGGGAGAGAAAAAACGTCTTTATCTCCTCAAACTGCTCTTGGAAAAACCAAATGTTCTTCTCTTGGACGAACCGACAAATGACTTAGATATTGCGACCTTGACAGTTTTGGAGAATTTCTTGCAAGGATTTGCAGGACCTGTTTTGACAGTTAGCCACGACCGCTATTTCTTGGATAAGGTAGCGACCAAGATTCTCGCTTTTGAGGATGGCAAGATTCGTCCTTTTTTTGGTCATTATACCGATTACCTTGATGAAAAAGCCTTTGAAACAGAGTTGGTCAATCAGGTGCAAAAGGCCGAAAAGGAGAAAGTAGTCAAGGTTCGAGAAGACAAGAAACGCATGACCTACCAAGAAAAGCAGGAGTGGGCAAGTATTGAAGGTGATATTGAAGCCTTGGAAAACCGTATCGCTGCTATTGAAGAGGAAATGCAGGCCAACGGCTCTGACTTTGGCAAACTGGCTACTCTTCAGAAAGAGCTAGATGAGAAAAACGAAGCACTCCTTGAAAAATACGAACGCTATGAGTATCTAAGTGACTTTGATAGCTAGAAGAATAGAAAAATCCCGTCTCATGACAGGATTTCTCTATTCTTTTTTAGTTTCTTGATGAAAGATATTTTGCCAAGTTTCGTGGCGACGCCAGATACTGGTATGGACGATACCATCTAACTCATAGCAGATGAGTTTGGTCTTCTGACTGATGGAAGTGATCTGGATATCCTTGATAGCTGAATTCAAGTCTTTTTCGGCTTTATAGGCCTCTTTATCCATCTGATTTCCGTCTTGACGAATATAGACAAAATCGTCAGCCAAGAGTTCTTCCAGTTGATTTCCCTGATCAATCAATTGTTCGCGCATCAGCAATTTTTTATAGACATTGTCTAAAATTTCATCCTCAGGGATAGGTGCTGGCTCAATATGGACATCGGTATCAAAGACTCCAAAACGTTCCTCCAGCATAGACTCGACCTGATCCGCAATTTCATGGCTTTCAAAAACAGATAAGTCAGGATTCATTTCTAGCGTAATATCAAGGTAGATATTGCTACCGTAGGTACGACCTCTTTGAGACTTAACCTTGCTGATTTTGGGAATTTCCATGATGGCCTTTTGATAATCCTCAAGCAGACGGTCGTCAAAACCATCTGAAAGACTAAAGGAAGACTCGATAAAGATATCATAGGCAGTTTTCAAGATAAAGAAAGTGATGACGATGGCAACCAGTTTATCCACAATCGGATAATTAAAGCTGCTAGCCAGGATGGCAATGGTAGTACCAAGTGAGGTGACAGCATCAGAAAGATTGTCCTGGGCGGCAGCCTTCAGTGCTTTGGAGTTGGATTTCTTACTGAGGCGAGTGTTATAGAGATAAACCACAAACATAATCGCTGCAGAAATGATTCCTAGAGTGGCACCAAGAGGATCAATGACTGTTTCTTCACGACTGATAATCTTTTGAATGGTATCCCTCAGCACATCAAAGCCAACATAGAACATGATGATAGAAGTGACCAAGCTAGCCAAATCCTCAATCTTCCAGTGACCAAAACGGTGGTCTCGGTCAGCAGGTTGGCGCGCCATTCGAATCCCAATCAAGAGGGCTACATTTCCAATGATGTCGGACACGTTGTTAAAACCATCGGCTACCAAACTGGATGAATGAAGGAGATGTCCAGTAGCCAATTTTGCTGCAGACAAGAGCAGGTAGGTCGAAATACTGATAATGGCACCACGTTCCGCCAACTTGAGATTTGAAATAGATTGCTTCATTCAACTTCCTTTCTAGTCACATAGCATTCTACCATTATACTGGTTTTCAAGGGAAAATTCAAATAAGGCAGTTTTTACTCTTTGAAAACTTTTCAAAATTTGGTATAATAGTACTACTCAAGGGAGTAGCTGGCAGAAACCTGTGATAGTGTCGTCATTCCGAATTTTATACTGAAAAGTATGCTTTCCGGCCCTATCTTAAACAGCGAGACTTGTTATGATTAACAGGTCTCTTTTTGTTTGTCGTGAAAAGATACGATGAGAAAAAGAGAGTCTGTTTTGCACACAATGTCAAGGAGGAGACACATGTCAAAAGAACAAAAACGCCAAGCGTTTTACACTCAGAGTCCTGAAGAGGTCTTGCAGGCTGTGGATGCGACCGAGCAAGGTTTGTCATCAAGTGAGGCAGAAAAGCGCCTTGCCGAATTTGGCCACAATGAACTCGAAGAAGGCGAGAAACGATCAATCCTGGTCAAATTTATCGAGCAATTTAAGGATTTGATGATTATCATCCTAGTTGCGGCAGCAATCTTGTCAGTCGTGACTTCTGGTGGGGAAGATATCGCAGATGCCATCATTATCTTAGCCGTGGTTATCATTAATGCTGCCTTTGGTGTTTACCAAGAAGGAAAAGCCGAAGAAGCAATCGAAGCCCTCAAATCTATGTCAAGTCCAGCTGCCCGCGTTCTTCGTGATGGGCATATGGCGGAGATTGACTCTAAAGAATTGGTACCTGGAGATATCGTTGCCCTTGAAGCAGGTGATGTAGTACCTGCAGACCTACGTTTGATTGAAGCCAACTCTCTTAAAATTGAAGAAGCTGCTTTGACAGGTGAGTCTGTGCCAGTCGAAAAAGACTTGACAGTTGAACTTGCTGCAGATGCTGGTATTGGTGACCGTGTCAACATGGCCTTCCAAAACTCTAACGTAACCTATGGTCGCGGTCTGGGTGTTGTTGTCAATACAGGGATGTATACTGAAGTCGGTCACATCGCAGGTATGCTTCAAGACGCTGATGAGACTGATACACCCCTCAAACAAAACTTGAATAACCTTTCTAAGGTCTTGACCTATGCAATTTTGGTCATTGCCCTTGTTACTTTTGTAGTGGGTGTCTTCATTCAAGGAAAAAATCCACTTGGTGAGTTGATGACCTCTGTTGCGCTTGCCGTTGCAGCTATTCCAGAAGGGCTCCCAGCTATCGTAACGATCGTTCTTGCCCTTGGTACTCAAGTTTTGGCAAAACGTAACTCTATCGTTCGTAAGTTGCCAGCTGTAGAAACGCTTGGTTCAACGGAAATCATCGCTTCTGATAAGACTGGTACGCTGACCATGAACAAGATGACCGTCGAAAAAGTCTTCTACGATGCAGTCCTACATGATTCAGCTGACGACATTGAATTGGGTCTTGAAATGCCACTTCTTCGTTCTGTTGTCTTGGCAAACGATACGAAAATCGATGCGGAAGGCAATCTGATTGGAGACCCAACCGAAACAGCCTTTATCCAATATGCCTTGGACAAGGGTTACGATGTTAAAGGATTTTTAGAGAAATACCCTCGTGTGGCTGAATTGCCATTTGACTCTGACCGTAAGCTTATGTCAACGGTTCACCCATTGCCAGATGGTCGTTTCCTTGTAGCAGTCAAAGGTGCTCCAGACCAACTTTTGAAACGTTGTGTTCTTCGTGACAAAGCTGGGGATATTGCTCCAATTGATGAGAAGGTTACAAACCTCATTCAAACAAACAACTCTGAAATGGCTCACCAAGCCTTGCGTGTCCTTGCAGGTGCTTATAAGATTATTGACAGTATTCCAGAAAACATCACTTCTGAAGAGCTTGAAAATGATTTAATCTTTACTGGTTTGATTGGGATGATTGACCCTGAACGTCCTGAAGCGGCTGAGGCTGTTCGTGTGGCTAAGGAGGCGGGAATCCGTCCAATCATGATTACAGGTGACCATCAAGACACCGCAGAAGCTATTGCCAAACGTTTGGGAATCATTGACGCAAATGATACAGAAGGTCACGTTTTAACTGGTGCTGAGCTCAACGAACTGTCTGATGAAGACTTTGAAAAAGTAGTTGGTCAATACTCTGTTTATGCCCGTGTATCTCCAGAACACAAGGTTCGTATCGTGAAAGCTTGGCAAAAACAAGGTAAAGTTGTTGCCATGACAGGTGACGGTGTCAATGATGCACCAGCTTTGAAAACAGCCGATATCGGTATTGGTATGGGAATCACTGGAACTGAGGTTTCTAAGGGAGCTTCTGATATGATTCTTGCGGATGATAACTTTGCGACTATCATCGTCGCAGTTGAAGAAGGACGTAAAGTCTTCTCAAACATTCAAAAGACTATTCAGTATCTACTTTCTGCCAATACTGCTGAAGTATTAACTATCTTCCTATCAACCTTGTTTGGTTGGGACGTCTTGCAGCCAGTTCATCTTTTGTGGATTAACTTGGTAACGGATACCTTCCCAGCTATCGCTCTAGGTGTTGAACCTGCGGAGCCTGGTGTCATGAACCATAAACCACGTGGACGCAAGGCAAGCTTCTTCTCAGGTGGTGTTTTGAGTTCTATCATCTATCAAGGTGTGCTCCAAGCAACTATTGTTATGAGTGTTTATGGTCTTGCCCTTCTTTACCCAGTTCATGTGGGTGACAATCATGCCATTCATGCAGATGCTCTTACTATGGCCTTTGCAACCCTTGGTTTGATTCAGCTCTTCCATGCCTACAATGTCAAGTCTGTCTACCAATCCATCTTGACAGTTGGCCCATTCAAGTCTAAGACCTTTAACTGGTCCATCTTGGTATCCTTCATCCTTCTCATGGCAACAATCGTTGTAGAACCACTTGAAGGAATCTTCCACGTAACCAAACTAGACTTGTCACAATGGGGAATCGTTATGGGCGGAAGCTTCTCAATGATTATTATCGTCGAAATTGTTAAGTTTATTCAACGTAAACTCGGTTTTGACAAGAATGCGATTTAAAAAAAAGCCATCTTCGGATGGCTTTTTTAAATAACTTTAAAAAGAATATAAAAAACTTTAAAAAAGAGATGTTAAATGTAATGCCGCTTACTAAAATATTAGGTATAAGAATAGTAAATAATAACTTAGGGGGAAATCATGGGAAGTAAAAAATGTATTTACTCTATCCGTAAATTGAGTTTGGGTGTTGCTTCAGTTGTTGTGGCTTGTGGTTTAGGTTTTTTAGCTGGCTCTGTTGGGAGTGTATCTGCAGATGAAACGCTCGCAGCTAGTCATATCTTAGAAACAGACAAACCTTCTAGCGAAAGCATTGACAAGGATAAGTCTGTCGAGGGTTCAGAAAAAGAAGCTACTGCTTCAGAAGAGCAACATTTTGAAGAAAAACATTTAGATACTCCTAAAGTGACTGAAAAGGAATCTCGTGTTGAATTTAATTATATTGATGAATCAACAGGGAAAAAACTTTTTTCAGATGAGCGTACTGGTAAGGTGGGAGAGGATCTTCACTACGATACGAGAAAGAAAATTAGTGAGTTCAAATGGAATGGCTATGTATTGGTTGAAGATGGTTATTTGAAAACGGATGAATCGAAGAAGCTGTTTCAAGATGATCAGACTCCGCAAACGTATACTATTAAATTAACTCCAAAACATGAAGTGATTAGCTTACAAAACCAGACTAATCCTAAGTCAAATGAAGAGGTGGAAGCTGGTGTTGTCGATAGTCCTAAGTGGCCTGCAGATGCTGAAAAGATCAGAACCAATCAAGAAAGGCCTTTAGAGAGAACGATTCAAAGAATCATTAAATATAAATATAAGAATAATGGTAAAGAAGCCTTTGCTGAGAAAAAACAAAGTATTTCCTTTGAACGCTATGCGACTGTTAATCTTGTTACTAAGGAAATTTCCTATTCTAACTGGAAAATAAAACAGGAGCATATTAAAAATCAAACAGCCAAGATTAGCTATGTGGATATCAGTGAAAACAAGCTACTGAAGGAAGATACAGTTACTGGGGAATCTGGTTATCCTATTGAATACAGTACGCTAAAAACGATTAGTGACTACAAGCGACAAGGATACTATCTTGTATCAAGTGATTATGATCGAGGTTTACAATATTTTGACCAAGATAGTAAGACTGGTCAAATATTTAAGGTTGCTTTAACCCCTCGCCTAGAATTTATTTATCCTGAAGATAGAATTCCAACTGCTCATAAAAAAGTTGATGAGGATGTTCAAGATTCACCTTTATGGCCTGCCAGTGTTTCTAAAATCGTCAATAAAAAATCTATTGACCGAAACATTTCCTATCTAGATTTTGTGACACATGATAAGGTTGCTGAAGATCGAAATGATCAAGTTGATTTCAAACGCGTTGCCAAGGTTGATTTTGTAAGAGGAGACCTTTATTATCGTGATTGGACGAGTGATCAACCAAATCTATCTAAAGTAGCGACACCACTGCTAAAAGGCTTGGTGGCAGATAAAGAAGCAGTTGCAGAGAAAACAGTGGCAGTAACAGATCCTGTAATTAGGGAAACTGTTTACTACAAACAATTAGGAAAATGGATAGCCATTTCTCCAACTGCAAATGAGAATCTGGCTTTGATTCAATATCCCAATGACCAAGATGGTAATCCTGCTAAAGCAGGTCTTGCTAGCAATCCAGGTTTAGGAACAATCCCTTATCTTAAAGGTTATAAGGCTGTGACATCAGCTACTGATTTGGTGTTGAAGGATTCTTCGCATCCAGAATTGGGTTACTTATTACCTGAAGTACCAGAAGATTTTACAAAAGACACAATAATCAATTATCTACCTGTGAAAGCTACTGAGCCAGAACCACCAAGAGGTAATCAACCCAAGATGCCAGAGGCTCCAACACCTGAGGAGCCAAAGAACCCAGCAGTACCGACGGTAGATAAACCTAAGGATCCTGAAAAGCCAACACCTGAGGACCCTAAACAGCCGGAAATGCCAACTGCTGAGCAACCAAAAACTCCAGCAAGTCCAGTACCTGAGGAGCCAAAGCGACCCGAAGTTCCAGCTGTTGCTCAACCTAAGGTTCTCGAAAAACCATCCCCTGAGGAACCCAAGCACTCTGAAGTTCCGACTGCTGAGCAACCTAAGACTCCAGCAAGTCCAGCGCCTGAGGAGCCAAAGCACCCAGAAACTCCAATAATAAGTGAAACAAAGGAAGCTGGTAAATTACCAGAGACAGCTAGTCATGATTCTATTTTGCTAGTAGTTGGATTTTTATCAGCCCTATCTGGCGTCCTATTGTTTAAAGGTAAAAAAGATTGAGAATTTACAAATAGCAAAAAAGTCATCTTAGGATGGCTTTTTGCTACAGTTGAGGGAAAGAGCTTGCAGTTGTCGGCTTTTGTGCTATAATTGCTATAATATAGTAAAAAGAAAGAGGAGTGAGCAGAAGTGGAAAAGAAAATTGTAAAGGATATCTTATTTTTATCTCAGGTATCTCAGCCGGCAAGTCAGGAAGACCTTTATCTTGCCAAAGATTTGCAGGATACACTCTTAGCAAATCGTGAGACTTGTGTCGGTCTAGCTGCCAATATGATTGGGGTGCAGAAGCGCGTGATTATCTTTAATCTTGGCTTGGTTCCTGTGGTCATGTTTAACCCAGTGCTCCTGTCCTCTGAAGGAGTTTATGAGACAGAGGAAGGTTGTTTGTCCTTGACAGGTGTGAGACCTACTAAGCGTTATGAAATCATAAGGGTTGCCTATCGTGACAGCAAGTGGCAGGAACAGACCATTACTTTGACAGGCTTCCCGGCTCAGATTTGCCAGCATGAACTGGATCACTTGGAAGGACGAATCATTTAGGAGGAAAGCAAATGAAACGAATAGTCTTTGAACTTATTTTTATCGCAACGACCTGGTATATCTTTTTACCGCCTCTTAACCTGACCAGCTGGGAATTTCTCTTTTTCCTCTGTGGGCATTTGCTGGTTGTAGCAATCTTATTTGGCTTTGGCAAGGGAATCAATCTGGTCAAAACGGTTCATGTGCGCCACGGCAAGGCAGAAGCTGCCTTAAATCTTGAGGGTTTCAAAATCAATCGGTTAGGGAAAATCCTTTTAGCTTCTATTGGAGGAATTCTTCTCTTAGCAGCCTTGGTTTCCTTGGTGACTTCTAGCATTTTTCAGGCTAAAAATTATGCCAATGTAGTCACGGTTACGGAAAAAGACTTTACTGAATTTCCTAAGACTGACACCAGTAAGGTTCCTATCTTAGATAGAAGTACCGCTGAAAAAATTGGTGACCGCTACTTGGGTTCCCTAACAGATAAGGTATCGCAGTACGTAGCGGCAGATACCTATACCCAATTGACGATTGATGGGAAGCCTTATCGGGTTACACCCTTAGAATACGCAGATCCTATCAAGTGGTTTAATAATCAAGCCAAGGGAATCGGCGAGTATATCAAGGTGGACATGGTAACCGGTAATGCGGACTTGGTGGACTTGAAGACACCAATCAAGTATTCTGACTCGGAGTATTTTAACCGTGATGTCAAGCGTCACCTACGCTTGAAGTACCCAACTAAAATCTTCAAGACTCCATCTTTTGAGGTGGACGATGAGGGTAATCCTTTCTATGTAGCAACGGTTTACCAAAAGCAATTTGGACTTGCGGTTCCTCGTCCTGTTTCAGTCATTATCTTGGATGCCACAAATGGAGAAACCAAGGAATACAGCTTGGCAGATGTTCCAGAATGGGTGGACAGGGTTTATCCAGCTGAGGAAACTATTGAGCAAATTAACTACAACGGTAAGTACAAGGACGGTTTCTGGAATGCTATGATTTCCAAGAAAAACGTGACCCAGACTACCAAGGGCTATAATTACTTGTCTATCGGTAATGACATCTATCTCTACACAGGCGTGACGTCGGCCAATGCAGATGAAAGTAATCTTGGTTTCATTCTTGAAAATATGCGAACAGGAGAAATCACTAAGTACAGCTTGGCTTCTGCGACCGAAGAATCAGCCCGTGAATCAGCCGAAGGTGCTGTTCAGGAGAAATCCTACAAGGCGACCTTCCCAATCCTCATCAACCTTAATGACAAGCCTCTCTACATCATGGGCTTGAAGGACAATGCTGGCTTGGTCAAAGAGTATGCTTTGGTAGACTCAGTCGAGTACCAAAACGTTATCGTAGCTACGACAGTGGAAGAGCTACTCAGCAAGTACGCCAATAAAAACGACCTTGAAATTGATAATGCAACAACAGAAAGCATCAAGGGTGTGGTAGCAGACCTCAAATCAGCTGTTATCAAAGGAGACACCGTCTACTTCTTTAAAGTTGATGGCAAGATATACAAAGTCAAGGCCTCAGTCTCAGATGACCTTCCTTACCTTGAAAATGGTAAAACCTTCGAAGGTCAAGTAGGAAAAGACAACTATCTCAAGACCTTTAAAGTACAGTAATACTCTTCGAAAATCAAATTCAAACCACGTCAACGTCGCCTTGCCGTACTCAAGTACAGCCTGCGGCTAGTTTCCTAGTTTGCTCTTTGATTTTCATTGAGTATAAAAAAGCTTTATTTAAGAAGTATATGTTATAATAAGGTAAATTAAGCCTAATGGAGGACAAAGAAATGGGTTTTTATGTGATGCTTGCTTCAATGCTACTCGGACTGCTCGCTTTGAAGATAGGTTTTTCTCAGTTCAAGGAGAAAAAAGATAAATTCTTATCTATCTTAACAAGTTTAGCTGGCCTAGCCCTTGTTCTCGTGGCTGTCTGGTTAGGATGGCCAAAATAAATAGAGAAGCCTCGGTCAAACCGAGGTTTTTCAGATGAATTTCTTGGTAGTGGCAAAAAAATATGCTACACTATCAATATGAAAATTTTAATCCCAACAGCAAAAGAAATGAACACAGATTTGCCAAGTATTGAAGCCACTCCTTTAAAACCAGAAAGTCAGGCCGTGCTGGATGCCTTGGCTCTCTATTCTGCTAGTCAATTGGAGAGTTTTTACAAGGTATCAGCCGAGAAGGCGGCGGAAGAATTTCAAAATATCCAAGCTTTAAAAAACAAAACTGCTCAACACTACCCAGCCTTGAAACTTTTTGATGGGCTCATGTACCGCCATATCAAGAGAGATAAGTTGACCGAGGCAGAACAAGCCTATCTTGAAAATCATGTCTTTATTACTTCGGCTTTGTACGGAGTCGTTCCAGCCTTGTCACCTATGCCACCTCACCGTTTGGACTTTTTGATGAAGTTAAAAGTCGCAGGTAAGACTTTGAAGAGCCATTGGAAGCAAACCTATGATGAAGCTATGAATGGTGAAGACCTAATTTTCTCTCTCTTGTCATCCGAGTTTGAGACTGTATTTTCTAAGGAAATCAGAGGAAAAATGGTGACCTTCAAATTCATGGAGGATAGAGGTGGTCAGCTGAAGATTCATTCAACTATTTCAAAGAAAGCGCGTGGTGCTTTCCTGACAGCCCTGATACAAAATCAAGTACAGACGGTGGAGGAAGCTCGTCGCTTAAGCTTTGCAGGGTTTACCTACAGAGAAGATTTGTCACAGCCACAGGAATTGGTTTTTGTTAAGGAAGTATAGAAATCAGGTAAGAGAAAAAGTCAGCAGGACCCTGCTGACTTTTTAGTTTATAAAGTATTGGATATATGAATCTCATTTGATAAAGTGTTGAGGTGATTAACCAAATCCATGATTGACAGATGGTTTCGGCAAATAAACTTCTTAGTAATCCCTGGAATATAGAAATTAGACACGATGATATCGTAATCTGTCTGATTTAAAATCTCAGGACTTGTTTGTAATTCATCCCAAATATCGAAGGTAAAGCGGTTATTACAGTAATAGGAAAGCATATCAACAAAGGTAAGGGATATAGCATGGTCAAAGTTACTGATAATCAAAACCTTGATAGGTGGTCGATTTTCTAACAACTGAGTAGAGAGGTTTTCAGCATGGGTTAAGATGGTGTACATCAGGTGTTCCAACTGTTCAGGATGGTCATGCTGTCCAATTGCTTGACGGTATTGAGCCAGTTCTTGACGTGCACTTCCCATAAAGTCTGGGAAGTAAACTTCAAATTTTTTAATCGTCAATGCTTTTTGTTCAAATAGGATTGGGGTAGAAAAGATTTCCTGTCTTTCAAAGAAAGCAGTGTTGTGTAAATGCCAAATCAGCTCATCGTGGTTGGTAAAAGTAATCTTATATTGTTTTGATAGGCGTTCTAATATTTGACTCAGTAATTGGTAAGAGTATCTTGCTTCACTGTTTTCTTCTAAAGAGTTGAAGAATTCTTGAGGATTTAAGAAAAGATTGTTTTGAATAAAGGATATAAAAATTTGGGCGATGATATCTGGAGTGATTTCAAGTCCCAGTTTTTCAGAGAAATGGACAAGTAGCTCCTCAAAATTTGGAATATTCATCAAAAGAGGGTAGTATTCATCGAAGAAATGATTTGGTAAGTCGATAAAATGACCATTTTTGACGCGGTAAATACTGATAGCTATCATCAATTTGTACATTCTATAAATTGAAAATCGCATTGGATAATTCGTGATTTTATAGAAGAAATCAGCAAACTCTGTTAAATCCTCCTCACGAAGGTCTGGAAAAGGCCAGTCTAGGAAATAATAGCGCTCAGAAAAGTATTGGGCAAAAAAATAACGAATATCCGTTTCATTACCAAGAATTGCAGTAGGGGTAAAAGATAATTCAATCTGAAATTGTGATGATAGAGTTTTTGTAATATTTCGGCCTAATCGATAGAGGTTGGCATTACTTGAGTGAAGATTTTCAACTGTTCGATAAATAGGTAGCCCCTCATTGAAGAACATATACTCTAGTAATTGAAAAGATTGGGAATGGGCTAGAAAATATTGATAAATATCTTCTACACTAGTGTTAACATCTAAATCAATCATAATTCCGTTAACGGAAGATTGGATGTCAATATTTGGGAAAGCTGTTCGTAATTCATTTAAATCATTTTTTAGGATTCGTTCTGTACATCCTAATTTTTCGGCAAGTGCATGTAACCTTATCCAATTACGATTCTGAATTAAGGTTTCCATTAAACGTAATTGTCTTTGGTCTTTTGTGGATAAAAGGTTGCGCATTTAGGTATTTCCTCCTAAATTATATTGTATCATAATTATGATTCTTTTGTACAAAAAACAAGAATTAAAAATATGTACATTAAATTCAAAAAAAAAAAAAAATATGGCTCCATGGTACAAAAATCAGATATATTAATTTCATAGATAATATTGATTAATGGCTCAAATAGTTGTAAAGTGTAAACTATAAATTACTATCTAGGAGTTTGAAATGAAACATTCACATAAGAAATCATTTGACTGGTATAGCATGCAACAACGATACTCTATTCGTAAGTATCACTTTGGTGCGGCTAGTGTCTTGCTCGGGACAGCCTTAGTCTTGGGAACTGCTGCCAATGCGCAATCAGTACAAGCAGAGGAACAACATCCTGAGGCAACTAATAGTGTCTCTGTTGATAAGGATAAGGTAGATGAAGCTACTAAACCAGCAGAAGTTTCTACACCTAAAAAAGAAACAACTTATGCAGCTCCAACTGTTGCTAACCCAGTAGAAACGACTCCAGCTAAAACTGAAGAAGCTACTAGACCAGCAGAAAAAGTTGAAGAAGCAAAAGACAAAAAAGAAGCAAGTCATCAAGATGCTGTTGACAAGTCAAAATTGTTAACAGCTCTTTCACGTGCTAAAAAATTAGAAAGTAAGTTATATACAGAAGCAAGTGCTGCTAACTTGCAAGCAAGTATCCAAGCTGGTCAAAGCTTGCTTGGGAAAGCAGATGCATCTGAAGCTGAAATATCAGCAGCAGAGACATCTATCCAATCGGCTATTATTGGTCTAGAACTTCGTTCTAACTCTGATAAAGGAACTGTATCAGAAACTCCTGTAGTGAAGAAAGCTGACACAGCAGAAGCCAAAGAAGAAGCTAAGCCAGTTGCAACAACGACTGACCGTTCAGCTGTTGATAGTAGCGTTTTAGCAACTAATGCACCTGCCAAAGTAGAAACAACTTCAGCTCCAAAATCTACTAATGAAATCTTGAAACCAGGTTTGAGCCTTTCTGATGCTCGCCAAAATCCAGCTATCCGTAAGGAAGACTTGGATAAAGGTCATAGTGGCTTTAGAGCGGCTAGCAATCCAGCCAACCCAATTGTCTCAGGTTCTGGAAATACAGTTGCATTTTCAGACATCAGCCAAGGTGGTCGTAGTTATAGTTTCCGTGGCTACGGGAACTCACGTGGTGGTAATTCAATTCATTACGATGTAACAACAGTACGTCAAGGTAATAAATTGAATTTCACAATCAAATATTCTGGTCCGGGCGAATTTGTTAATAATAACTTTATCTTGGATAAAGGGGATGGATTTGGAAATCCTTCCAATGCGACAATCACAACTCCAAGGTTAAGAGATCAATCAAAACCTATTAGCCAAGGTGCCAACTACGTATCTCACTCAGGATACAGTATGACCTCTGCTACTTCAACAAATACGGAACAAACAATCAGATTTAGTTTGCCAATCAATAATCCAAATGGTGACTTGTCTGTTCGTTTGAAACCTGTTACTTTTAACGTGGACCAAGGTGGTGGCGGTGCCGCTACTAGCAATGACCCATACAGCAACTCCAACTATTATCATAGAGCAAATCCACTATACTTGGATGCAAACCCTTATGGTGGTACTAATAATAAGACTGTTTCAGAAGACATTGATTTCCAAACAGTCTACCTTCCAACTAGTAAATTACCAGAAGGTCAAACTAGATTAGTTCGAGAAGGTGAAAAAGGACAACGTCAAATTACCTATAAAGTTCATCGATTTGGTAACGAAACACTTTTAGGATTGCCAATTAGTAATTCTGTTACTAAAGAAGCTAAGCCACGTATTATGCAAATTGGTGTGGCTAAAGAGCTAATCGATACAGTAAAACCACGTGTTGATCAAAATAAAGTTGGTGATACAAATAACCTCACTTTCTATCTTGATAACGATGGAAATGGTGTTTATACTGAAGGCGTAGACGAACTTGTTCAAAAAATTGCTATTAAAGATGGAGCCAAGGGTGAAAAAGGGGACCAAGGTGAACGCGGTCTAACTGGAGCTAAAGGTGAAAAAGGAGACCGAGGTGAACGCGGTCTAACTGGAGCCCAAGGAGCTAAAGGTGAAAAAGGAGACCGAGGCGAACGCGGTCTAACTGGAGCCCAAGGAGCTAAAGGTGAAAAAGGAGACCGAGGCGAACGCGGTCTAACTGGAGCCCAAGGAGCTAAAGGTGAAAAAGGAGACCGAGGCG
>NZ_JAKNEQ010000013.1:0-9507 GCF_022137125.1 Streptococcus mitis
GGCAACTGGGAAAAAGAAGGCAACATCAAAGGCCCTAAAGGGGACAAAGGTGAACAAGGACTTCAAGGTCGTGATGGTCAAGACGGAGCACAAGGTTTACCAGGACGCGACGGACGTGATGGCGCAGCAGGTCGTGACGGACGTGATGGACGCGACGGTAAAGACGTCTTGAACGGCAAAGTTAACCCAGAAGCAAATCAAGGTAAAGACGGCGATAAATACGTTAATACAGAAACAGGCGACGTCTTCGTTAAGAATAACGGCAACTGGGAAAAAGAAGGCAACATCAAAGGCCCTAAAGGGGACAAAGGTGAACGTGGAGAAGATGGTAAGACTCCAGAAGTAACTGTAACTCCAGGTAAAGATGGTCATAGTACCGACATTACATTCACTGTTCCAGGTAAAGATCCAGTTACAGTAAATGTTAAGAACGGAGAAAATGGTCTAAACGGTAAAACTCCAAAAGTTGATTTGCTTCGTGTCGAAGGACAAAACGGAAATCCATCACACACAATTGTGACATTCTATACAGATGAAAACAATGATGGTAAGTACACTCCAGGAACTGATGAACTTCTAGGTTCTGAAATGATTAAAGATGGTGCTAAAGGTGCGGACGGACGTGATGGTAAATCATTAATTACTGTAAAAGATGGTAAAGAAACTAAAGTTTACCAAGAAGATCCAGCACATCCAGGTCAACCATTGAACCCAGAAAAACCTCTAGCAGTTATTAAAGACGGAGTGGACGGAGTCTCTCCAACAGTAACAGCTGTTCGTAAGGATGAAGAAGGTCATAAAGGTGTAGAAATCACGGTGGATAACCATGATGGTTCACAACCAACTACAGTCTTTGTTCAAGATGGTGCTAAGGGAGAAACTGGTGCAACCGGTCAGGATGGACAAACTCCTACAATCACTACTCAACGTGGACAAGATGGCCAAAGCACTGTTGTAACTATCACAACACCAGGTAAAGATCCAGTAACCTTTACAGTGAAAGATGGTAAGAATGGTAAAGATGGACGTACACCATTTATTGACTTAAATGCATTGGTGGAAGCAGTTAGAAGAGGCGCTGGATCAACTTCTAATTCACAACCTTCTGGAACATCAAGAAGTGCAAGAAGAGCGAGAAGTGTAGGAGATAATCCAGATGAGATTCAACCACCAACTCCCGATTCAACACATACACAACCAGCGACTCCCGATTCAACAGAATCACAACCAGTAAATGGTACTCGTATTACAGCATACTATGATAATAATGGTAACGGTAAATACGATCCAGGTGTGGATGAATTAATTGGTACAAGTGATATCTTGAATGGTACAAATGGACGTAATGGTACAGATGGAGCTTCTGGTACAAATGGACGTAACGGTGCTGAATTACTAAGTGGAGCTACTGCCCCAACTGCTAAGGATGGTAAAGACGGTGATACTTATATCGACGCCAATACAGGTGATGTTTACAAGAAAGAAAATGGTTCTTGGAACAAGATTGGTAATATCCGTGGACCTCAAGGAGTAGCCGGTGAAAAAGGCGACAAAGGTGAAAAAGGTGAAAAAGGTGAAAACGGAGCTAATGGAGCAGACGGTAAATCACCAGTTGTAAATGTAACGGACAATGGAGATGGAACACACTCTATTACTGTTAGAAACCCTGATGGTTCTGAATCAACAACTAAAGTTAAAGATGGTAAAGACGGTAAAACTGCCAATATCACTACAACAGAAAATCCAGATGGAAGTCACACAATTACTGTAACAAATCCAGATGGAACAACTAAAGAAACAGTTGTTAAAAACGGTAAAGACGGTAAGACTCCAAAAGTTGAAGTAACGGATAACGGAGACGGAACTCATACTGTTAAAGTTACAGATGGAGACGGTAATGTTACCAACGCTATCATCAAAGATGGTAAAGATGGTAAAGCTGCAACAGCAACAACTACTGAAAACCCAGATGGAAGCCACACAGTAACAATTACTAACCCAGACGGAACTAAGAATGAGTTTGTTGTTAAGAATGGACGTGACGGTGTTGACGGACGTACTCCAACCGCATCTGTTCGTGATAACGGAGACGGAAGTCATACAATCGTTATTACAAATCCAGAAGGTGTGACAACTGAGACAACAGTTCGTGATGGTAAATCACCAAAAGTTACTATAACTGATGAACAAAATGGAACTCATAAGATCTCAGTTCTAAATGGTGATGGAACAACTACTGAAACAATCATTAAAGATGGTAAATCACCAGTAGCAACAGTTAGAGATAACCATGATGGTACTTACACTATCCGTGTAGAAAACGGTAATGGTACTGTTTCTGAAACCACAGTTCGTGACGGTAAATCACCAACTGCTAAGGTTGTGGATAACGGAGATGGCACTCACACTATCACAGTTGTGAACTCAGACGGAACAACTACAACAACAACAGTTCGTGATGGTAAAGAACCAAAACTTGAAGTTATTGATAACAACAATGGTTCACATACTATTAAAGTGACAGGTGCTGATGGTAAAGAAACTACAACTACAATCTTTGATGGTAAATCACCAAAAGCGAACATCGTTGATAACGGAGATGGAACTCATACATTAACAATCGTAGATTCTGATGGTCGTGAATACAAATCTATTATCAAAGATGGTAAAGACGGTAAAGATGGCGTTTCACCAACTGTAACTGTTAAAAATAATAACGATGGAACTCACGTTGTAACAATCACTAATCCTGATGGAAGTAAGACAGAAATGGTGATTAAAGACGGTAAAGATGGTAAATCACCAAAAGTTTCTGTTGAAGATAATGGTGATGGTAGTCATACAATCACAATCATCAATTCTGATGGAACTGTGACAAAAACAGTTATTAAAGATGGAAAAGATGGTAGAGATGGACGTGATGGTCGAGACGGCAAAGACGGAAAATGTGGATGCCAAGACAAACCAGTAACACCATCAAATGACAAACCAGTTCCTCCAACACGTAATGTGCCAGAAGGACCAACGTTTGCAATGCCAGAACCACCAGTTCATGAATTGCCAGAATTCAACGGTGGTGTGCCAGGAATGCCAGAAGTTCATGAATTGCCAGAATTTAACGGTGGAGTACCAGGTATGCCTGAAGTTACTGAAGTACCAGAATTAGATATGCCAACAGTACCAGCACAACCAACACCAAGTGTACCGGTTAAACCTGTGCCAGCACAACCAACACCAAATGTACCGACACCAGAAGTGCCAGTACAACCAACACCAAATGTACCGACACCAGAAGTGCCAGTACAACCAACTCCAGTTGTTCCAACACCAGAAGTACCGGTTAAACCAGTACCAGCGGTTCCAGAACAACCAGTAGTACCAACACCAGCTCAACCAGCAACTCCAGTAAATGCTAACCCAGTAGTTCCAACTACAGTTAAAGAAAACCATGGGGACAAATTACCAGAAACTGGAAGCCAATCTGATTATATCTCTGTTCTTCTAGGTAGCGGTATTCTATTGAGCCTATATGTAGGTCGAAGAAAAGAAGATTAATCAGCAAAAAGCAGTCACTAATTTCTCGAAAGAAGATGATAAGTGATAGATCTCGAATGAAAGAATATTCTTAGAATGATTTTCCTATGATGGAAAAGACTGCTAAAAACCTTGAGTGGTAACGCTCAAGGTTTTTTAGGTTACTGCATATACGAAATCTCGATATAGTACTAAGTGAAGTAATGTTTAGGAAAATATGGTAAATTTTTGTGAATAATATATTATATGACGAAAAGGTTTGCATCTGAGGAAATAAAAGAATATAATATATACAAGAAGTAATTTTATAATTTGAAGCAAGGAGTTCTTAATGTTTTTTAATCGAAAAGGAATCAATCAAAAGAATTGGCGGATGATAAAGAAAGGGAAGCATTTTCTTTTTGGGTGCACTCTTTTTTTGGCTACCGGAGCAGTGACGATACAGAATCCACATCTTGTTCATGCTGATGAAATGGTTGCGTCTCTGAATGATTCAACTAAAGTTAAAGATGAAGATCCGAATAGTGACAAGATTCCAAACGATGTGGAAAATCATCCACAGGTAGAAAATCCTGTTAAAGAATCAGATAAGATTTCTGAACATGTTCCAGAAGAAAAAATTCTTGAAAAGTCTTTAGAGCATCCAGTCAAAGCTGTGGATAAAACTGCTTTAAATGAATTAATTGAAAAGATTAGGAACACTGATTTACAGACTAAAACAGCTAAATCAGTTGAAAATCTTAATCTCTCTTTGTCGCGTGCGCAAGCAGTCTTGGATAAAGAAGGTGCTAGTCAGGATGAGATAGATAAAGAAGTTCAAGCTTTGTCTGAATCATTTGCTCAACTGGAAGAGAAAAGCAACGACATAGACAAAAAAGAAAAGCAAGCAGACAAAGCAAACGATAGTGATGAAAAGAAAAATCCTTCAACAGAAAAGATCGCTAAGGTTCAGGCTCTTGTTTCAGAAATTAACCAACTGGCAGGAGAAATCAGCTATGAATTCAGTGAATCTGAAAGCAAATCTCTTCAAGTATTTGCAGATTTATCTGAGGGAAAAGCCACTGAGAGTGAAGTTGATGGTGCTCTAAATGAAGCGAAGAGCCTCCGCAACAAAGTAGCTAATAGAGTAACTCGAGCACAATCTGGGAAACGTGATCCACGGAATGGAAAACCAATTGATGGTAAGGGAGAGAGTGGGTTTAGAGCGATTTGGATATCGTCAATTGCTAACAAATACGAGGGTAGTAATGCGTTAGTAAACGAAAATAAAAAAGAATTAACTTTTTATAATTCAGATACTCTATTCTCGGTAATGACAGCATATGGTAAAAGAGGAAATGGAGAGCCATTAGTAAGATATCCGAATGGCCCTAAACGTGGAGAGGAAGATCCTACTCCGTATTATGTAAAAAGAGTAGGAGTTATAAGTGGTCTTAATCAAGTTAAAGGTTTAAAACTACGTGTAGCTTATAAAAATTTCCAAACAGGAAAGAAAGAAGAAGTAGATATTGCTGCTAACTATTGGAATGTAAATAATCCTGAAGTGCAAATGGCTCTTGTTGGAACTATAGGTGATGGTGGAAATGTAACACCAGGTACTTATCATATTACAATTGGAGCAAATGGGACACATAAACAAAATACAATTACCTATACTTTGACTATCAAACCTCAAAGTGAACGTAATACTGTTAGAGATTTAACGCCAACTTATGTGGATGATGTCCGTCATTTAACGGAAACAGAAAAAAATGCTTTGATTGAAAAATTTAAAGCAGAGCATCCAAATGTGGTTAATCGTGCGAATCATATCGACTTTGACCATGCTGAGGTATCAGCTGATGGTGCAACAATGACGATTCATTTTAAAGATGGATTCAACCCTAAAACCATTCAAACAAATGCGACAAATGATGTAGAAGCGAAACATTCCAGTTTGACTGCTTATTTTGGGGATTCAAAAGAATTATATACGAATCCAAGAGAATTAGTACGATCAAAAACAGGACATGAAGTACCAACAACGGCTCAGGTAACGTATAAAACACCGTTTAACTTGCAAGAAGCAGGAACAAGAAATGTTGTAGTCACAACAACTTATGACAATGGAGTAACAAAAGACGTAACGACACCTTATACAGTTTTAGATTTTCTAGGAAAACAAGATAAAAAAATTAATCAGAATCAGTCTGGTGAACTAGGAGATGCGAGAAATTACGTAACTGTCTCTGATAATTCAGCAGTCCCAAGCGAATTAACGGTTCGTTGGAAAGGTGGCTCTTCTACTGTGGATACCTCTGCAGCAGGTGTACAACATAAAGAAATCGAAATTCTTCGTGGTAGCCATTTAATGAAAACTGTGAATGTTCCAGTTGAGATTGTAGATAATATCAAACCGACAATTACTGCCCCTGATAATATTACATTAACGAGATTAGAAGGACTACCTAGTGAAATCAATATTCACGCTCAAGATAATGATAAAGGAGTAGGGCTGAAAGAAAGTAACTCTGTAATGGTTGAAAATCTACCGAATCCATTATCTTACAATGCAAAAACATCAAAAATTGAAATAAATGATGTTATTCCAAATAATTTCCAACTTGGTAAATCAAGTATTCAAGTGACTGTTAAGGCCGTAGATAAAAAAGGAAATACTGCGACTAAAAATATTACTTTCCATATTCAGTCTCAAACACAAAAATATACAGCAGTTGCTAATTCTCTAATTCAAGAAGTAAGTTATGGGGAAGCGCCTGATGCAGGAACAAGTATTCAAAAAAATGGGCTGCCGACAGGTACAAGATACGGATGGGCAACTAAGCCTAATACGACAACAGGCCCTGGGGATAAAACCGGAGTCGTAACTGTAACCTATCCAGATGGTTCAACAGATACAGTAACTGTAATCGTGAAAGTTCGCAAATTAAGCGATGAACATACACCAACTGGGAAGACAATTACTGTTAATCAAAATGATTCAGTAACGAATGATAGATTAAAAGCAGCAGTAACAGTGAATAACGGTGGAACTAGTAAAGTGAAGTCAGTAACTGCAGCGCCTATAAGCACTGTGTATGCAGGCTCACAAACAATCAAAGCGACAGTAACTTATCTGGATAATACCACTGATCCAGTTGACATTCCTTTGGAAGTAAAAGACGTAACAGCTCCAACAATTCAAACACCGTTACAAAATCAAACTTGGGAAATAACAGCATTGGATAAAACATTGCCTCCTATTAAAGTAGCAGTTGCTGATAATCCTGGAGGAAGTGGAATAAAAAGCATTTTTCCAATGAACTTACCAAGTTTCTTGAAATATGACAAAGCAACAAGTAGCATCGTTTTCCAAGATGGAGAACGTGAAGTTCCTAAATTATCTGGAATAAATCGAACTACAAGTAATATAACATTACGTGTGGAAGATAATGCAGGAAATATTAGTGAACGAACATTTAGTATTACTCGCATAACTATGGCTGAAAAATATACTCCACAAGCAAATGCGACGATTCAAGAAGTGAGCCATGGAGAAACACCTAATCCGAAAACTAGTGTAAATACAGTAGGATTACCAACTGATGCTCAATATACATGGAAATCGGCACCAGATACGAATAGACCTGGAGATAAAACAGGGGTGGTGAAAGTTACTTATCCAGATGATTCAGTAGATGAAGTAACGGTTACTGTAAAAGTTCGTAAGCTAAGTGATGAGTATGAACCTACAGCTACAAAAATTGTCAAAAATCAAAACGATACTGTCTCAGATCAAGACTTAAAATCTGCTGTAACAATTAATAAAAACGGTAATAGTAAGGTGAAAACTGTCACTACAGTTGGGAAAATTAGTACTGCTGAGACAGGAAACAAAGAAATTTCTGCAACGGTAACCTATCTCGATGATACAAGGGAAACGGTAACAATTCCTTTAGAAGTAAAAGATGTAACGGCTCCAACGATTCAAACACCAGCGAATGGTCAGAATATCGATTTAATAGCATTAGATAAAGCATTTTCTCCGATTAAAGTAACATCTGAAGACAATACAGGAGGAAGTGGTGTTCAGTCAACAACGGTAACAGACTTACCAGATTTCTTAACTTATGATGATGCGACTAAAACCATTAAGTTTAAAGAGGGTACTCAAGAAGTTCCAAAATTACCAGTTGGTACAGATTCTCAAGCCCACACGGTTACGATTCGAGTGACAGATAATGCGAATAATAGTAGTACTTCACAATTAACGTTTACTGTGAAATCAATGACTACCAAATACGAAGCTACTGCAAACCCAGACAAACAAACAGTAAATTATGGTGAAACACCAGATGCAGGCACAAGCGTGAGTCAAACGAACTTACCAGAAGGAACAAGTTACGCTTGGAAAACAACACCAGTAACAACAACTCCTGGAGAAAAAGACGGAGTAGTAGAAGTAACCTATAAAGACGGTTCGAAAGATACAGTAAATGTAAAAGTTACTGTAAAAGAACTTAGCTCAGAATACGAAGTAACTGGAACGCTAATTGAAGTAAATCAAAATGATTCAGTTTCAAATGACGACTTAAAAGCTAAAGTAACTGCAACTTCAAAAAATGGAAATATTAATGGAACAGATAAGATTTCAACAGTTACAGCACCTACAATCAGCACAGCTAACTATGGTGAACAAACTATTAACGCTACAGTAACTTTCAAAGATGGAACAACTAAAGAAGTGAACATTCCGCTGAAAGTTAAAGACGTAACCCCACCAACAATTCAATCACCAGTAGAACATACAAACTGGGAAATGACTGCCTTAGACAAAACTTTACCAAATATGGAAGTAAGAGCAGAAGATAATGCAAACGGAAGTGGAATTAAAAACGTTACTGTGACTGGCTTGCCTGATTACCTAGAGTATGATAGTACAACTAACTCAATTAAATTTAAATCAGGAAAAGAAGCTGTAGAAAAACTACCTGAAAATACACCAAGCCAAGAATTTACTTTAAATATTCGAGCAGAAGACAAAGCAGGAAATGTCAGCGAAAGAACTGCGAAAATCACTGTATCTTCAATGAGTACGAAAACTAATCCTACGCCAATTCCACAAAATACAAGTTATGGGCAAGTTCCAGATCCTAATGGAAGTGTAGATAAAGCAGGCTTGCCAGAAGGTACAAATGTAACGTGGAAAACACCACCAGTAGTAAATACACCAGGCGCAACAGCTGGTGAAGTAGAAATCACTTATCCAGATGGCTCAAAAGATGTAGTGACAGTAAATGTAACGGTGAGAAAAGTAAGTGAAGATTTTACAGCGACTGGAACACAAATTGAAGTAAATCAAAATACATCAGTTACTCCAGAAATGTTAAAAGGAGCAGTAACTGCGACAAATGCGCAAGGTGAGAATGGAAATGCCAAAATTGCGACAGTGGAAGCCAAAACACTAATTAACACTGAGGCGTATGGAGACCAAACAATACAAGCAAAAGTGACATATATTGATGGTTCAGAACAAGACGTTACAATTCCATTGAAAGTAAAAGATGTTACGGATCCAACAATTCAAACACCAGCAGAACATACAAACTGGGAAATGACGGCTTTAGATAAAACATTGCCTCCTATGAAGATTGAGGCAAAAGATAATGCAAATGGTAGTGGAATTGCTACTATTGAAGTAAATAATATGCCTTCATTCTTAACATTTGATCAAGCTTCTGGAACAATTGTGTTCAAAGAGGGTATTAGAGAAGTACCGAGAATTGATTCTGACAATGTAATGTATGGTGTAACGATAGTAGCTAGAGATAAAGCAGGAAATTCTACATCAAAATTAGTGAATATAACAGTTTCATCAATGCGTGGAAAATACACCCCAACTGGAATCCCTCAAGAAGTGGACAATGGACACATACCAGATCCAGAAACAAGTGTAAACAAAACCGGCTTACCAGAAGGCACAACTGTTACATG
>NZ_JAKNEQ010000014.1:0-4777 GCF_022137125.1 Streptococcus mitis
CAAGAAAACCTTGCGCTTTCATATTCTCAGTTACTTTGGATAAGTCCTCGAGCTATTAGTATTAGTCCGCTACATGTGTCGCCACACTTCCACTTCTAACCTATCTACCTGATCATCTCTCAGGGCTCTTACTGATATAAAATCATGGGAAATCTCATCTTGAGGTGGGTTTCACACTTAGATGCTTTCAGCGTTTATCCCTTCCCTACATAGCTACCCAGCGATGCCTTTGGCAAGACAACTGGTACACCAGCGGTAAGTCCACTCTGGTCCTCTCGTACTAGGAGCAGATCCTCTCAAATTTCCTACGCCCGCGACGGATAGGGACCGAACTGTCTCACGACGTTCTGAACCCAGCTCGCGTGCCGCTTTAATGGGCGAACAGCCCAACCCTTGGGACCGACTACAGCCCCAGGATGCGACGAGCCGACATCGAGGTGCCAAACCTCCCCGTCGATGTGAACTCTTGGGGGAGATAAGCCTGTTATCCCCAGGGTAGCTTTTATCCGTTGAGCGATGGCCCTTCCATACGGAACCACCGGATCACTAAGCCCGACTTTCGTCCCTGCTCGAGTTGTAGCTCTCGCAGTCAAGCTCCCTTATACCTTTACACTCTGCGAATGATTTCCAACCATTCTGAGGGAACCTTTGGGCGCCTCCGTTACCTTTTAGGAGGCGACCGCCCCAGTCAAACTGCCCGTCAGACACTGTCTCCGATAGGGATCACCTATCTGGGTTAGAGTGGCCATAACACAAGGGTAGTATCCCAACAACGTCTCCTTCGAAACTGGCGTCCCGATCTCATAGACTCCTACCTATCCTGTACATGTGGTACAGACACTCAATATCAAACTGCAGTAAAGCTCCATGGGGTCTTTCCGTCCTGTCGCGGGTAACCTGCATCTTCACAGGTACTAAAATTTCACCGAGTCTCTCGTTGAGACAGTGCCCAAATCATTACGCCTTTCGTGCGGGTCGGAACTTACCCGACAAGGAATTTCGCTACCTTAGGACCGTTATAGTTACGGCCGCCGTTTACTGGGGCTTCAATTCATACCTTCGCTTACGCTAAGCACTCCTCTTAACCTTCCAGCACCGGGCAGGCGTCACCCCCTATACATCATCTTACGATTTAGCAGAGAGCTGTGTTTTTGATAAACAGTTGCTTGGGCCTATTCACTGCGGCTGACTTAAAGTCAGCACCCCTTCTCCCGAAGTTACGGGGTCATTTTGCCGAGTTCCTTAACGAGAGTTCTCTCGCTCACCTGAGGCTACTCGCCTCGACTACCTGTGTCGGTTTGCGGTACGGGTAGAGTATGTTTAAACGCTAGAAGCTTTTCTTGGCAGTGTGACGTCACTAACTTCGCTACTAAACTTCGCTCCCCATCACAGCTCAATGTTATAGAACTAAGCATTTGACTCAGTTCACACCTCACTGCTTAGACAGACACTTCCAATCGTCTGCTTTAGTTAGCCTACTGCGTCCCTCCATCACTACATACTCTAGTACAGGAATATCAACCTGTTGTCCATCGGATACACCTTTCGGTCTCTCCTTAGGTCCCGACTAACCCAGGGCGGACGAGCCTTCCCCTGGAAACCTTAGTCTTACGGTGGACAGGATTCTCACCTGTCTTTCGCTACTCATACCGGCATTCTCACTTCTATGCGTTCCAGCACTCCTCACGGTACACCTTCTTCACACATAGAACGCTCTCCTACCATACCTATAAAGGTATCCACAGCTTCGGTAAATTGTTTTAGCCCCGGTACATTTTCGGCGCAGGGTCACTCGACTAGTGAGCTATTACGCACTCTTTGAATGAATAGCTGCTTCTAAGCTAACATCCTAGTTGTCTGTGCAACCCCACATCCTTTTCCACTTAACAATTATTTTGGGACCTTAGCTGGTGGTCTGGGCTGTTTCCCTTTCGACTACGGATCTTAGCACTCGCAGTCTGACTGCCGACCATAATTCATTGGCATTCGGAGTTTATCTGAGATTGGTAATCCGGGATGGACCCCTCACCCAAACAGTGCTCTACCTCCAAGAATCTCTAATGTCGACGCTAGCCCTAAAGCTATTTCGGAGAGAACCAGCTATCTCCAAGTTCGTTTGGAATTTCTCCGCTACCCACAAGTCATCCAAGCACTTTTCAACGTGCCCTGGTTCGGTCCTCCAGTGCGTCTTACCGCACCTTCAACCTGCTCATGGGTAGGTCACATGGTTTCGGGTCTACGTCATGATACTAATTCGCCCTATTCAGACTCGGTTTCCCTACGGCTCCGTCTCTTCAACTTAACCTCGCATCATAACGTAACTCGCCGGTTCATTCTACAAAAGGCACGCTCTCACCCATTAACGGGCTCGAACTTGTTGTAGGCACACGGTTTCAGGTTCTATTTCACTCCCCTCCCGGGGTGCTTTTCACCTTTCCCTCACGGTACTGGTTCACTATCGGTCACTAGGGAGTATTTAGGGTTGGGAGATGGTCCTCCCAGATTCCGACGGGATTTCTCGTGTCCCGCCGTACTCAGGATACTGCTAGGTACAAAGACTATTTTAAATACGAGGCTATTACTCTCTTTGGCTGATCTTCCCAAATCATTCTTCTATAATCTTTGAGTCCACATTGCAGTCCTACAACCCCGAAGAGTAAACTCTTCGGTTTGCCCTTCTGCCGTTTCGCTCGCCGCTACTAAGGCAATCGCTTTTGCTTTCTCTTCCTGCAGCTACTTAGATGTTTCAGTTCACTGCGTCTTCCTCCTCACATCCTTAACAGATGCGGGTAACAGGTAGTACCTGTTGGGTTCCCCCATTCGGAAATCCCTGGATCATCGCTTACTTACAGCTACCCAAGGCATATCGTCGTTTGTCACGTCCTTCTTCGGCTCCTAGTGCCAAGGCATCCACCGTGCGCCCTTATTAACTTAACCTTATTTTTGACCTTTCAGTCATAAACTCTTTTAATACTACAGCGTTTCGGTTTATTTTCTTGTTACTATTTGATATAGATATTCAATTTTCAATGTGCATTACTTGGTGATCTCTCACCAATGGAGCCTAGCGGGATCGAACCGCTGACCTCCTGCGTGCAAAGCAGGCGCTCTCCCAGCTGAGCTAAGGCCCCACAAGACCTCTCAAGACTAAACAAGACCAATGCGCAGTTCCTTATCCTTAGAAAGGAGGTGATCCAGCCGCACCTTCCGATACGGCTACCTTGTTACGACTTCACCCCAATCATCTATCCCACCTTAGGCGGCTGGCTCCTTACGGTTACCTCACCGACTTCGGGTGTTACAAACTCTCGTGGTGTGACGGGCGGTGTGTACAAGGCCCGGGAACGTATTCACCGCGGCGTGCTGATCCGCGATTACTAGCGATTCCGACTTCATGTAGGCGAGTTGCAGCCTACAATCCGAACTGAGACTGGCTTTAAGAGATTAGCTTGCCGTCACCGGCTTGCGACTCGTTGTACCAGCCATTGTAGCACGTGTGTAGCCCAGGTCATAAGGGGCATGATGATTTGACGTCATCCCCACCTTCCTCCGGTTTATTACCGGCAGTCTCGCTAGAGTGCCCAACTAAATGATGGCAACTAACAATAGGGGTTGCGCTCGTTGCGGGACTTAACCCAACATCTCACGACACGAGCTGACGACAACCATGCACCACCTGTCACCTCTGTCCCGAAGGAAAACTCTATCTCTAGAGCGGTCAGAGGGATGTCAAGACCTGGTAAGGTTCTTCGCGTTGCTTCGAATTAAACCACATGCTCCACCGCTTGTGCGGGCCCCCGTCAATTCCTTTGAGTTTCAACCTTGCGGTCGTACTCCCCAGGCGGAGTGCTTAATGCGTTAGCTACGGCACTAAACCCCGGAAAGGGTCTAACACCTAGCACTCATCGTTTACGGCGTGGACTACCAGGGTATCTAATCCTGTTTGCTCCCCACGCTTTCGAGCCTCAGCGTCAGTTACAAGCCAGAGAGCCGCTTTCGCCACCGGTGTTCCTCCATATATCTACGCATTTCACCGCTACACATGGAATTCCACTCTCCCCTCTTGCACTCAAGTTAAACAGTTTCCAAAGCGTACTATGGTTAAGCCACAGCCTTTAACTTCAGACTTATCTAACCGCCTGCGCTCGCTTTACGCCCAATAAATCCGGACAACGCTCGGGACCTACGTATTACCGCGGCTGCTGGCACGTAGTTAGCCGTCCCTTTCTGGTAAGATACCGTCACAGTGTGAACTTTCCACTCTCACACTCGTTCTTCTCTTACAACAGAGCTTTACGATCCGAAAACCTTCTTCACTCACGCGGCGTTGCTCGGTCAGACTTCCGTCCATTGCCGAAGATTCCCTACTGCTGCCTCCCGTAGGAGTCTGGGCCGTGTCTCAGTCCCAGTGTGGCCGATCACCCTCTCAGGTCGGCTATGTATCGTCGCCTTGGTGAGCCGTTACCCCACCAACTAGCTAATACAACGCAGGTCCATCTGGTAGTGATGCAATTGCACCTTTTAAGCAAATGTCATGCAACATCTACTATTATGCGGTATTAGCTATCGTTTCCAATAGTTATCCCCCGCTACCAGGCAGGTTACCTACGCGTTACTCACCCGTTCGCAACTCATCCGCTCGGTGCAAGCACCAAGCTTCAGCGTTCTACTTGCATGTATTAGGCACGCCGCCAGCGTTCGTCCTGAGCCAGGATCAAACTCTCATTAAAAGTTTGAGTTCTCACTCATTTCTGTCACTGACAGATTTATTGTTTTT
>NZ_JAKNEQ010000015.1:0-2642 GCF_022137125.1 Streptococcus mitis
AAGCTACTGATGCCGTTCCTGCAGTCTTAGCTTGTTCCACTTCTGCGTTTGTTGTCGCGTTGTCAATTTCTTGTTTTGCTGCATCGGCTTTTGCTTTCGCGTCTTCCTTAGCTTTGGCTTTCTCTTCTGCGGTTAAGTCATTGTTTGCGTCGATTGCATCGTTCTTAGCTTTAAGTACGTCGTCGATTGCTTGCTTCGCAGTCGGTTTTGCCACTGGCGTTGGAGTCACTGAAGCTACTGATGCCGTTCCTGCAGTCTTAGCTTGTTCCACTTCTGCGTTTGTTGTTGCGTTATCAATTGCTTCTTTCGCTGAATCGGCTTTTTTCTTAGCTCCTGCCTTAGCTGCAGTTTTCTCTTCATCTGTTAAGTCTGTGCGAGCATCAATCTCGTCAGTCTTAGCTTTCAGTGCTTCGTCTATTGCTTGCTTAGCTGCTGGTTTCTTAACCGCTAATGGATTTACTGAATCTACCTTTGTTGTTCCTGCAATCTTAGCCTGTTCCACTTCTGCGTTTGTTGTCGCATTGTCGATTGCTTGTTTTTCCGCATTGGCTTTTGCCTTGGCTTCTGCTTTAGCCTTTGCTTTTTCTTCGGCTGTTAAATCAGCATTTGCATCTATTGCATCTTCTTTTGCTTTTAATGCATCATCTATTGCTTGTTTAGCTGCTGGTTTCTTAGTTGCTTCAGGACTAAACGAATTTACATCACTTAAACCAGATATACTATTTACATCAACCTTAATATCTGTATCAGCTCCATCGATTGCTTGCTTAGCCGCATCTGCTTTTTTCTTAGCCTCTTCCTTAGCTGCTTGTTTCTCTTCTGCTGTTAAGTCATTGTTCGCATCAATTTCTGCTTCTTTAGCTTTAAGTGCTTCATCAACTGCTTTTTTAGCCTCTGGTTTCTTAACTGCTACTGGATTCAATGAGTTTACATCTGCTACCCCAGTAGTTTTTACATTTTCAACGTCAGCATTTGTCGTTGCTTTATCAACTGCGTGTTTTGCTGCATCTGCTTTGGCTTTAGCTTCTTCCTTAGCTGCTATTTTTTCCTCAGCTGTCAGATCATCTCGAGCATCGATTTCTGCTTCTTTGGCTTTAAGCGCATTATCAATCGCTGTCTTAGCTTCTGGTTTCGCTACTGGTGTTGGATTTACATTGTTTACTTCTGTTGTTCCGTTAGCCTTAGCTTGGTCTACCCCTGCATTGGTTGTCGCATTGTCAATCGCTTGTTTTGCTGCATCTGCTTTAGCTTTAGCTTCTTCTTTAGCTGCAGTTTTCTCTTCATCTGTTAAATCGTTGTTCGCATCAATCGCGTCATTTTTAGCTTTTAGGGCATCGTCTATTGCTTTTTTAGCTGCTGGTTTTGCTACTGGTGTTGGATTTACATTGTTTACTTCTGTTGTTCCATTAGCCTTAGCTTGGTCTACTCCTGCATTTGTTGTCGCATTGTCAATCGCTTGTTTTGCTGTAGTTGCTTTTTCTTGCGCTTCTTGTTTTGCCGCAGCTTTTTCTTCATCAGTCAAGTCATTGTTTGCTTCGATTGCTTTAATCTTCTCAGCTAACGCGTCTTCTATTGCTTTTTTAGCCACTGGCTTCGCTTGCGCTGTTGGAGTGACTGAAGATACACTTGCTGCCCCAGCGTTTTTAGCTTTCTCAACTGCATCGTTTGTTGTTGCGTTGTCGATTGCAGTCTTCGCTGCGTCAGCTTTGACTTTTGCATCTTCCTTAGCTTTAGCTTTTTCTTCTGCTGTTAAGTCATTGTTTGCATCAATCGCGTCATTCTTTGCTTTCAGTGCATCGTCGATGGCTTTCTTAGCTGCTGGCTTCGTTACTGGTGTTGGAGTTACATTGTTCACTTCTGTTGTTCCATCAGCCTTAGCTTGGTCTACCGCCACATTTGTTGTTGCGTTGTCGATCGCTTGTTTCGCTGCAGTCGCTTTGTCTTGCGCTTCTTGCTTAGCTGCAGCTTTTTCTTCCGCTGTTAAGTCGTTGTTCGCGTCAATCGTATCATTCTTGGCTTTCAATGCGTCATAGATGGCTTGTTTTGCCGCTGGCTTCGCTACTGGTGTTGGAGTTACATTGTTTACTTCTGTTGTTCCATCAGCCTTAGCTTGATCTACCGCCGCATTTGTTGTTGCGTTGTCGATTGCTTGTTTCGCTGCGTCGGCTTTGGCTTTTGCATCAGCTTTCGCCGCAGTTTTTTCTTCGTCTGTTAAGTCATTGTTCGCATCAATCGCGTCGTTCTTAGCTTTCAATGCGTCATCGATGGCTTGTTTTGCAGCCGGTTTAGCTGTTGGCGTTGGAGTTACCGAATCTACTGATGTCACTCCAGCGTTTTTAGCTTGAGTTACTGCATCGTTTGTTGTCGCATTGTCAATCGCTTGTTTTGCTACATCTGCTTTAGCTTTAGCTTCTTCTTTAGCTGCAGTTTTCTCTTCATCTGTTAAATCGTTGTTCGCATCAATCGCGTCATTCTTAGCTTTTAATGCGTCATCGATGGCTTGCTTCGCTGCTGGTTTGGCTACCGGCGTTGGAGTTACCGAATCTACTGATGTCACTCCAGCGTTTTTAGCTTGAGTTACTGCATCGTTTGTTGTCGCGTTGTCGATTGCTTGCTTCGCTGCGTCAGCTTTGGCTTTCGCG
>NZ_JAKNEQ010000016.1:0-1353 GCF_022137125.1 Streptococcus mitis
TAACTGGAGCGCAAGGAGCCAAAGGTGAAAAAGGAGACCGAGGCGAACGCGGTCTAACTGGAGCGCAAGGAGCCAAAGGTGAAAAAGGAGACCGAGGCGAACGCGGTCTAACTGGAGCGCAAGGAGCCAAAGGTGAAAAAGGAGACCGAGGCGAACGCGGTCTGACTGGAGCCCAAGGAGCCAAAGGTGAAAAAGGAGACCAAGGTGAACGCGGTTTAACTGGAGCTAAAGGTGAAAAAGGAGACCAAGGTGAACGCGGTCTGACTGGAGCCCAAGGTGCCAAAGGTGAAAAAGGAGACCGAGGTGAACGCGGTTTAACTGGAGCTAAAGGTGAAAAAGGAGACCAAGGTCAGGCAGGTCGTGACGGTGTAACTCCAACCGTAACCGTTAAAGATAATAAAAATGACGGCACTCATACTATCACGATTAACGACGGTAGAGGTAATGTTACAAGTACTGTTGTAAGAGATGGTTTCGATGGCGCAAGTCCATTAGTTGCGACTCAACGAAATGATGCAGATAAAACAACAACAGTTATCTTCTATTACGATAAAAATGGAAACAATGAATTAGATGCTTCTGATAAGAAATTAAAAGAAGTTGTAATTGCGGATGGTGCTAAAGGTGAAAAAGGGGACCAAGGCGAACGTGGTCTAACCGGAGCGCAAGGTGAAAAAGGCGAACGTGGAGACCGTGGTGAAACAGGAGCAGCGGGACGTGACGGAAAAACTCCAAAAATCACAACTGCTCGTGGAGCAGACGGCCGTAGTACTGATATTACATTTACTATTCCTGGTGAAGAACCTGTAACAGTTAACATTAAAGATGGTAAAGATGGACGTACACCAACCATCGACTTAAATGCCTTAGCTGAAGCAGCAGCAAGATTAAACAATCAAAGAAGCGGAAGAGTAAGAAGAGCTTTAGCAGACGCCCCATCTACAGCACCAGCAGAAAAACCAAGAGAAGGTACTCTTATTACAGCGTACTTTGATAACAATGGTAATGGTCGATACGATGAAGGTATAGATGAATTAATTGCAAAACAACCAATTTATAATGGTACAGACGGTGCCAATGGTGCAGCAGGTGCAGCCGGACGTAATGGTGCTGAATTATTAAGTGGACCTAAAGCACCAACAGCAGATGATGGTAAAGATGGCGACACTTATATCGATGCAACTACAGGTGATGTTTATAAGAAAGAAAACGGAACTTGGGATAAGATTGGTAACATTCGTGGACCTCAAGGTCTAAAAGGTGAAGCCGGAGTTGCAGGACCACAAGGGCTACAAGGACCTAAAGGGGACAAAGGTGAACAAGGACTTCAAGGTCGTGATGGTCAAGACGGAG
>NZ_JAKNEQ010000017.1:0-859 GCF_022137125.1 Streptococcus mitis
AAGTGAAGAAGATTGATGAAAATCCAAACTTGACTCCAGAGCAAAAAGAAAAAGCCAAGGAAGAAGCTAAGAAAGAAGCAGAAGCTGTTAAGAAATCAATCGAAGAAGGTAAGACAACTGAATGGGTAGACGAAAAAGGAAACCCAATCAAACCTGTAACACCAGGAACATACCCAGCAGGATCTACTCCTAACTATGAACTAGTAGGAACAGTTACAAACAAAGAAACAGGTAAAGTAACTCATATCTTCAAACCATCAACTAAGAAACCTGTAACGGTATGGGTAGATGTAAATGGTAAGCCAGTGAAACCGCTAGCTGAAGGTGATAACCCAGCTGGATCAATTCCAGGATATGCTTTAGTAGAAACCATAAAAGTTGAAGGAACTGGTAATGTCATCCACGTATTTAAACGTACTACAAATGGCAGACCTCAAAAAGAAGATTCTACAAATGGAGGATCACTCACTCCATCTCAACCAGGTTCTCCAGCAAGACCTTCAACAAATCCAACAAATCCGGTGAGACCGACAGACCCAAGTCAACCAGAAACTCCAGTAGTTCCTGCAGACCCAAGTCAGCCAGCTAACCCAGCTAATCCGGCTAACCCAGCGGGTCCAGCAACTCCAGCGATGCCATCGGCACCAGTAAATGGTGAAGCACCACAAGCTCCAGCGGCTTCATCAGAAGCTAAAGGACAAGCTGAACTTCCAAACACTGGTACAGAAGACAATGCTAGCCTAGCAGCACTTGGACTTTTAGGTGTCTTGAGTGGATTTGGACTTGTTGCTCGCAAGAAAAAAGGGCTCTTTGTCAACTGTAGTGGGTTGAAGAAAAGCTAAGATCGCGAAAGGACAAA
>NZ_JAKNEQ010000018.1:0-621 GCF_022137125.1 Streptococcus mitis
GCTACGATAGAGCCGTTCGTTGTCAGGTGAAAATCATTACGATGGATATGTTTAGCCCTTACTATGACTTGGCTAGACAACTTTTCCCGTGTGCTAAAATTGTACTTGATCGCTTTCACATTGTACAACATCTCAGCCGTACTATGAGTCGTGTCCGTGTCCAAATCATGAATCAATTTGAGCGAAAATCTCATGAATACAAGGCTATCAAACGCTACTGGAAGCTCATCCAGCAGGATAGTCGTAAACTGAGTGATAAACGTTTTTATCGCCCTACTTTTCGTATGCACTTGACGAATAAAGAGATTCTAGACAAGCTTTTGAGCTATTCAGAAGACTTGAAACACCACTATCATCTCTATCAACTCTTACTTTTTCACTTTCAGAACAAGGAGCCAGACAAATTCTTCGGACTTATTGAGGACAATCTTAAGCTGGTTCATCCTCTTTTTCAGACTGTCTTTAAAACCTTTCTAAAGAACAAAGAGAAAATCGTCAATGCCCTTCAACTACCCTACTCCAACGCCAAATTAGAAGCAACAAATAATCTCATTAAACTCATCAAACGAAATGCCTTTGGTTTTCGGAACTTTGAAAACTTCAAAAAACGGATTTTTATCG
>NZ_JAKNEQ010000019.1:0-582 GCF_022137125.1 Streptococcus mitis
TCTTAGCTTTCAGAGCTTCGTCGATAGCTTGCTTAGCTGCTGTCTTCGCTACTGGCGTTGGATTTACATTGTTTACTTCTGTTGTTCCGTTATCCTTAGCTTGGTCTACCGCTGCGTTTGTTGTTGCATTGTCGATCGCTTGTTTTGCTGCAGTTGCCTTATCTTGCGCTTCTTGCTTAGCTGCGGCTTTTTCTTCTGCTGTTAAATCGTTATTGGCATCAATTGCGTCGGTCTTAACTTTCAATGCATCATCGATAGCTTGTTTTGCCGCTGGCTTCGCTTGCGCTGTTGGATTTACTGAAGCTACACTTGCTGCCCCATCGTTTTTAGCTTGAGTTACTGCATCGTTTGTTGTTGCGTTGTCGATTGCAGTCTTCGCTGCGTCTGCTTTTGTTTTCGCGTCTTCCTTAGCTGCAGTTTTCTCTTCATCTGTTAAGTCTGTACGAGCGTCAATCGCGTCGTTCTTAGCTTTCAATGCATCGTCGATTGCTTGCTTAGCAGCTGGTTTTGCCACTGGCGTTGGAGTTACTGAAGCTACTGATGCCGTTCCTGCAGTCTTAGCTTGTTCCACTTCTGCGTTTG
>NZ_JAKNEQ010000020.1:0-445 GCF_022137125.1 Streptococcus mitis
TTACTTCTGTTGTTCCAGTTGACTTAGATTGTTCTACTTCCGCATTTGTTGTTGCTTTATCTATGGCATCATTCGCTGCGTCGGCCTTAATCTTTGCATCTGCCTTAGCTGTAGCTTTCTCTTCGTCTGTTAAGTCTGTACGTGCATCTATTTCGGCAGTCTTAGCTTTCAAAGCATCGTCGATGGCTTGCTTAGCTTCTGTCTTCGCTTCTGGTTGTGGATCTACTGCTTTTACTTCTGTTGTTCCAGTTGACTTAGATTGTTCTACTTCCGCATTTGTTGTTGCGTTGTCGATGGCTTCTTTTACTGCGTCGGCCTTAGCTTTTGCTTCTGACTTAGCCGCAGCTTTCTCTTCATCTGTTAAGTCTGTCCGAGCGTCGATTTCATCATTCTTAGCTTTCAGAGCTTCGTCGATAGCTTGCTTAGCTGCTGTCTTCGCTACTGG
>NZ_JAKNEQ010000021.1:0-378 GCF_022137125.1 Streptococcus mitis
GAACGCCGGAAGTAGTTGGGGGTTGCCCCCTGTGAGATATGGAAGTCGCTTAGCTCTAGGGAGTTTAGCTCAGCTGGGAGAGCATCTGCCTTACAAGCAGAGGGTCAGCGGTTCGATCCCGTTAACTCCCATTTAAGCGGGTGTAGTTTAGTGGTAAAACTACAGCCTTCCAAGCTGTTGTCGCGAGTTCGATTCTCGTCACCCGCTTTGAACTTTGTTCAATTACCAAGTTTTTTAACTTGGGCGCGTAGCTCAGGTGGTTAGAGCGCACGCCTGATAAGCGTGAGGTCGGTGGTTCGAGTCCACTCGTGCCCATAAAGTTTGGTCCGTTGGTCAAGGGGTTAAGACACCGCCTTTTCACGGCGGTAACACGGGTTC
>NZ_JAKNEQ010000022.1:0-297 GCF_022137125.1 Streptococcus mitis
GGTTTTTGGAAGTCATATTTCTTCATTTGACTTCCGCAATCAGGGCAAGATGGGGATTCATAATCCAGTTTAGCGATGATTTCTTTGTGAGTATCCCTATTGATGATATCCATAAATTGGATATTAGGGTCTTTGATATCGAGTAGTTTTGTGATAAAATGTAATTGTTCCATATGAATCTTTCTAATGAGTTGTTTGGTCGCTTTTCATTATAGGTCATATGGGACTTTTTTTCTACACAAAAATAGGCTCCATAATATCTATAGGGAATTTACCCACTACAAATATTATAGAGCC
>NZ_JAKNEQ010000023.1:0-286 GCF_022137125.1 Streptococcus mitis
CACGCCTGACGGTTTTCAAGACCGTTCCCTTCAGCCGGACTTGGGTAATCCTCCATACTATTCAAATGGACCTTGTAGGACTTGAACCTACGACCACTCGGTTATGAGCCGAGAGCTCTAACCAGCTGAGCTAAAGGTCCAACAAGATCATTATAGCGGCGAAGGGGATCGAACCCCCGACCTCCCGGGTATGAACCGGACGCTCTAGCCAGCTGAGCTACACCGCCATATATCGGGAAGACAGGATTCGAACCTGCGACACCTTGGTCCCAAACCAAGTACTCTA
>NZ_JAKNEQ010000024.1:0-270 GCF_022137125.1 Streptococcus mitis
TAATGATTTTCACCTGACAACGAACGGCTCTATCGTAGCGCAGAAAGTGATTTCGGATGATAGCTTGTGTTCTACCTTCAAGAACGGTGATAATGTTGAGATTATCAAAGTCTTGTGCAATGAAACTCATTTTTCCCTTTGTAAAGGCATACTCGTCCCAGGACATAATCTCAGGAAGTTGGCTAAAGTTATGCTTAAAGTGAAAGTCATTGAGCTTTCGAATGACAGTTGAAGTTGAAATGGAAAGCTGATGTGCAATATCGGTCATAG
>NZ_JAKNEQ010000025.1:0-269 GCF_022137125.1 Streptococcus mitis
CGACCTCAAGCAGACGCCGTCCTCAATCCAGCGGCCAAAGCTTCGGCCTCTTCCGGTATGGCAAATTCTTCCAGTTCATCGTCATGCTGCCGGGTGTCTCGGCATAAAGCACGTCCTTCGCCTGCGGCGCATAGGTCGCGTAAAAATGCTGCGAGGATTTCACGACGACGATCTTCTTCGTCGTCCAGTCCACGCCCAGCGGCGTGAACACGTCACCCAACGCCTGTGTGCGAAAGGCGTTGAGGACGATCTCGATGCCGCCCTCCGTG
>NZ_JAKNEQ010000026.1:0-265 GCF_022137125.1 Streptococcus mitis
CTTCCTTAGCTTTGGCTTTTTCTTCAGCAGTCAAATCGTTGTTGGCATCAATCGCATCGTTCTTAGCTTTCAATGCGTCATCGATGGCTTGTTTTGCAGCTGGCTTCGCTTGCGCTGTTGGTGTTACTGAAGATACACTTGCTTCCCCATCGTTTTTAGCTTGTTCTACCGCATCGTTTGTTGTTGCATTGTCAATAGTTGTTTTCGCTACGTCGGCTTTGGCTTTTGCATCAGCTTTCGCCGCAGTTTTTTCTTCGTCTGTTAA
>NZ_JAKNEQ010000027.1:0-255 GCF_022137125.1 Streptococcus mitis
GTTTGGTTTGGCTCTTTTGCCGTTGGGTTAAACGTGTCACTTTGTTTCTTAACTGTGACAGGGACTTCTACTTCATCTTCCGTTCCATCTGGATAGTGGACTAAGGCTACTCCTGGATGACTGCCCGGTGTGTTCACAACTGGTGTGTCTTTCCATGTAACAGTTGTGCCTTCTGGTAAGCCGGTTTTGTTTACACTTACTTCTGGATCTGGTACGTGTCCATTGTCCACTTCTTGAGGGATTCCAGTTGGTGTG
>NZ_JAKNEQ010000028.1:0-247 GCF_022137125.1 Streptococcus mitis
TATGACTCCTATTCAGTTTCTTTATTTCAGCAATCCTACTTACAATCGGATAAAAGGGACTAAAAGCCTTGAACGTGTCTATACATTTGAACCTGTTTCTAATGAATTGGCAGAGGATGAACGAAAATATATCATCGGTACTCAAGGATGTATCTGGACAGAATGGACGCGTGACAGTTTGAAGATGGAATGGCAAATTCTTCCTCGTATGGCTGCCTTGTCCGAGATTCAATGGACGGAACCGTTA
>NZ_JAKNEQ010000029.1:0-234 GCF_022137125.1 Streptococcus mitis
CATCAGCTTTCGCCGCAGTTTTTTCTTCGTCTGTTAAGTCATTGTTCGCATCAATTGCGTTATTCTTGGCTTTCAATGCGTCATCGATGGCTTGTTTTGCAGCCGGTTTAGCTGTTGGTGTTGGAGTTACTGAAGATACACTTGTTGCTCCATCATTTTTAGCTTGTTCTACCGCTGCATTTGTTGTCGCTTTGTCGATTGCAGTCTTCGCTGCGTCGGCTTTTGCCTTAGCAT
>NZ_JAKNEQ010000030.1:0-233 GCF_022137125.1 Streptococcus mitis
ACGCCGTCGCCGGGACCGATTGGCGCGGCCGGCGCCGGGCCGGGAACCGCGACGGCAGGCGTGCTGCGAGGCGCGGCGGGGCCGGCGATCCGCACCGCGCGACGCGGTGCGACGACGGGCTGTTGCCGTCCCGCACGGCGGACGGCGCGATTGGGCTTCGGCGCGTTGACGGTGACTTCCGGAAGCTGCTGCGCCCCTTGCGGCCCCGATTGCGCTGAGGCGGGGTCCGCGAA
>NZ_JAKNEQ010000031.1:0-229 GCF_022137125.1 Streptococcus mitis
GCTCGGGCCGACGCGGTCCACGACGTCCGTGACCGTTCGGGAATAGGCGTCGAGGAGAGGGCCGTCGTCGGCGACGTTCGCCGCAGGGCGCGGCTCTTCTGTTGCCGGGACGGTATCGTCCAGCAGGAAAGCATATCTGGTGTCGAGCATGAGAACCTCGGCCGCGGATATGGGGGGCCGGTTGCGTTGCGCCAAGATCGGCGAAGCCGAGGTGTCTAGACCTGCGTCG
>NZ_JAKNEQ010000032.1:0-227 GCF_022137125.1 Streptococcus mitis
CGCGACCTCGAGCCGATGCTGTCGGCGGCGCTGCGCGAATCCACGATGCTGCTGATGATCGTGGGCATGTCGCTGCTCTATTCGATGACGATGAGCTACCTGCACATCTCGCAGGGCGCGGCGGCCTGGATCGTCGCGCAGCAGTTCTCGCCGTGGCTGCTGCTCTGCGCGCTGCTCCTGATGGTCGTCGTACTCGGCTTCTTCCTGCCGCCGGCCTCGATCATCCT
>NZ_JAKNEQ010000033.1:0-226 GCF_022137125.1 Streptococcus mitis
TTTCGCGATCTTAGCTTTTCTTCAACCCACTACAGTTGACAAAGAGCCTAAAAAAAGAGTTATAAACTCTCAATAAAACGGAGAATAAGGGATTCGAACCCTTGCGCCAGTTACCCGACCTAACGATTTAGCAAACCGTCCTCTTCAGCCTCTTGAGTAATTCTCCTATTAATGGGCACGAGTGGACTCGAACCACCGACCTCACGCTTATCAGGCGTGCGCTCTA
>NZ_JAKNEQ010000034.1:0-217 GCF_022137125.1 Streptococcus mitis
TATTCCAATTCAACACGTGAAGTAGCGCAAGACGGACGTCGTGGTGCTTTAATGTTAAGCGTATCCATCAAGCATCCAGATTCAGAAGCATTTATTGATGCCAAAATGACCGAAGGCAAAGTAACCGGTGCTAATGTATCCGTGAAACTAGATGATGCATTTATGCAGGCAGCTGTAAATGGCACTCCTTACAAACAACAATACCCGGTAGATTCCG
>NZ_JAKNEQ010000035.1:0-210 GCF_022137125.1 Streptococcus mitis
CCAAGAAATTCGGCGAGGAGGCGGTCGAACTCGTCATCGCGAGCCTGCGCGCCAAGCCCGGCGAAATGGTCAGCGAGGCCGCCGACGTGCTCTACCATTTCCTCGTTCTGCTCCGCTGCAACGCCCTGCCGCTCGACGACGTGCTGAAGGAGCTCGCGCGCCGCACCGGCCAGTCGGGCCTCGCCGAAAAGGCGTCGCGTGGCGCGAAGT
>NZ_JAKNEQ010000036.1:0-206 GCF_022137125.1 Streptococcus mitis
CCGCGGAGTAGAATATGGCCAGTGTGACGACCGGAAGAATTGCATGCGTCGCCACATCGGTCGCATAAGAGAACCCGTGAAGAGGCACGTCGACCGACATCATTCCGAATGTCGGGAGCCAGTTCAGCCATACGCCGAACACGAGGACGAGAACGATGCCGACGAGAAACAAGGGGGTTGCATAAAAGAACAGCGACGCACCCATG